>JBAIYF010000324.1:0-17660 GCA_037916115.1 Anaerolineales bacterium | reverse complement strand
GCAGAACCTCGCGCTGGTTGTATGTGAATGTGGACCGCACACGCTCGAAGGACACGGATGGTCCGAGAAAGATCTCGCTTGCGTTCCCGCTTCCGCTTGGTTTTGCGGCGTGGTTTATTCGTAATTTCGGCAGCCGTATTGAAGGACTGAAGAACACCAATGTGGATGATGTTGTGAACGCGATCGCAATGACGAAGAACATGACAGATCCCTTGATCGTGCATGTGGACGACGCCGACGACGGCGAACGAGTGCAAGTCTTTATAGGATAAGAATGGAAACGATTAAGAAACAACCTTTATTGAGCGGTTTGTTGATCCTGTTCCTGACGGCAATGGTCTTTGCCAATATCGGCGGGAGCATGTATGACGGTTTGATGCCGTTGTATTTGAAGGAGTTGGATGCGGATATTGCGCAGATCGGTCTGTTCTTTACGCTGGCGCAGATCGTGCCGCTGTTTTTGCAGATCCTTGGCGGGTGGGTCTCCGACTCGCTGGGACGTTTGCGCGCGATCGCCATTGGCAGTGTGTTCGGGGTGATCGGATATATTCCGCTGATCTTTGCGGATACCTGGCAATGGCTGCTGCTTTCGTATGCGATTGGCGCTGTGGCGCGTTCACTTGTTGGACCCAGTTTCGATGCTTTCATTGCGGAGCATTCCAATGAGGAAAACCGTGGAAAGGTATACGGCATTTCGCAGGCGATCTTCATGATCGTGGCAGTGGTTGGTCCTCCGCTCGGCGGCTTTATGGCTGGCACCTATGGCTTCAAGTGGATGCTGCTCATGGCTGGCGCGTTCTATTTCATAGCCATGCTGATGCGTCTGAGCATGGCGCGTGAAGCCACAAAAGGTGAACAGGCGAACGGTGAAAAGAAGAAGTTATCTTTTACCGACTTGAAGAGCAACCTTGGCACAATGGCTGCACTGGTCTTTGGCGGCGGCTTGATCACATGGATGCTCATCACCGACGGTTTGCGCGATGTATCCTTCCAATTTTCAGGCAACTTGTTCCCCGTCTACATGCAGGAGATCGGTGGTCTAAATTATCAGCAGATCGGCTGGGTGACCTCGATGTTTGGCGTCTTCATGATGTTGAGCACCATTCCGGGCGGCTGGCTTTCCGACAAGGCTGGCGAGCGTGTGGGGATTGCGGCGGGCATGGTCTTCATGTCTTCGGCATTGTTCATTTTGGTTAATATCCCATAGGGTGCGCAGTACCAGTGGCTATATTTCGTGGGTTGGGCGGTGGCTGGGCTTGGGGCTGGCATTTCCGGTCCGGCGTATCAGTCGTTGATCAGCAAGGCAGTACCGCAAAAAGTGCGTGGACTCGCCTTCGGCTTGTTCAGCACCAGTCTGGGCGTGCTCTCGCTCCCGGCTCCGTGGATCGGCGGTCAATTGTGGCAGAACTATGGTCCGACCGCGCCGTTCAAGATCACAGCGACTGTTCTCATGCTTTCTGTCATCCCGATCTGGTTGAAGTTCAAACTTCCCAAAACGGATGTCCCCGTAACAGAAGAGACCGTTGCCCCTGCAGCAGCAGATTAGTTGATATATGCAAACGTAGTCCATGAAAACCATGGACCTGCGTTTGAAAAGAAAATACATCCGAAAGGAGTGATGAACATGGCAAATTCAGAAGAAAGAATGAAGATCCTCAAATTGATCGAGGAAGGCAAGATCAGCGCGGAGGAGGGAGCGAAACTGCTCTCGGCTCTCAGCGACTCGCGGAAAGGCTTTCCAACGCCGCCGCGTCCGCCCATGCCGGGAGGCGGCGCGCGCATGTTGCGCGTGCGTGTCACCGACACCCGTACGGGACGATCCAAAGCCTCTGTGCAAATTCCACTTGCATTGGTAGATGCCGGTCTTAAGATCGGTGCACACTTCGCCCCCGAAGTTCAAGGCGTAGACATGAGCAATGTGATGGAAGCCTTGCGTATGGGCGTAACCGGCAAGATCATCGATGTGACCGACGAGGAAGACGGTGAACACGTCGAGATCTTTGTTGAATAGATAAAGGAAGGTATCTCATGTATCTTTTCGGCTTTTTCAAACTTGCACGTTGATAGACGAATTTAGCATTAGCGCCATACTTCATCACGAAAACACAGACGGTGGACCACGCCTGAATAAGGTCGGTGGTCTGCCGTCTGTTCCAAACTACAAGAAGGATATTCAATGAATAACTCTTCCAAACACCCCAGCGGTATGTTTGGTTTTACCATTGTGTGGCTTGGGCAGATCGTTTCTGTGCTTGCCAGTGCCATGAGCCAATTCGGTCTCACCATCTGGATGTATGAGCAGACCCAAAGCGCCACAGCCCTAGGCTTGATGCAGGTCTTTTTCATCACTCCCTTCCTGCTTATTTCCCCTGTCGCCGGTGTGATGGTGGACCGCCATAACCGCAAAACAATGATGATGGTCAGCGACTTGATGGCAGGTATTGCCACCACGCTCATCCTCATCTTTCAATACTTCGGCATCCTTGAATTCTGGCATATGTATGTTGCCAGCATCATTTATGGCTTGGGGATGGCATTTCAGTGGCCCGCCTATTCCGCGGCGATCAGCACCATGGTACCCAAAGAACAATACGCCCGCGCCAACGGTATGATGTCCCTCGTGGAGGCGGGACCGGGAGTGGTCGCTCCGCTGTTGGCTGGCATGCTGCTCCCTGTCATCGGGCTGACCGGCATCCTCTTTTTCGATGTCGCCACCTTCCTGCTTGCCATCGGTGCATTGTCCATTGTGTATATTCCCCAGCCTGAGCGCACAGTAGAAGGTGAACAGGGCAGTGGCAGCATCTGGAAGGAAGCCGCCTACGGCTTCAAATATATTTTCGCGCGCCCCAGCCTGCTTGGCTTGCAATTGACCTTTTTCATGGGGAACCTGTTCACTGGCATTTCCATGACCCTGCTTGCGCCGATGGTACTCTCTCGTACTGCAAACGACAGCGTAATGCTTGGCTCGGTGCAGACCGCAGGCGCGGTGGGTGGGTTGATCGGCGGCATTGTCATGAGCGCCTGGGGCGGTTTCAAACGCCGTGTGCATGGCGTCCTCATCGGTTGGATGATCTCCGGGATCGGCTTATCTATTCTCGGCTTGGTGGGCGGCTTGCCTATTTGGATCACCGGCATGGTTATCGGCTCGCTGATCATTCCTCTTCTCAATGGCTCCAATCAAGCCATCTGGCAGGCAAAGGTTGCACCCGATGTGCAGGGACGTGTGTTCTCCGCGCGCCGCTTGATCGCATGGTTCACCAATCCCATTTCACCCATCATCGGCGGCACCCTCGCCGACTTTGTGCTCGAACCACAAATGCGCGCTACAGGCAGTTCACTCGCCGTCACCTTTGGGGGCTTGGTGGGCACCGGTCCCGGTGCAGGTATGGGGCTCATCATGTTCATCTGCGGGCTCATGTGCATCCTTGTCGGTGCGACGGGCTACTTCATCCCTGCCATTCACAACGCCGAAACCATCCTGCCCGATCACGACCAACTTGCCAAAGCCGAACCCGCCACGGCATAAACCCAATTAAGAAAAAAAAGTCGGATGATATTCTCGTCCGGCTTTTTTTGATTCTCATTAAGCATCATAATATATCTGCTTGGTAGAGTCTCCCGCTTCTCTCCCCGCTCAAGCCTGAATCGCAAACCGCAGCATTTCCGTCCCGAAATAGACCTGCCTGCGCGTGAACTTGAGACCGCATTTTTCCAGCACCCGCTGCGACGCAAAGTTGGCAGGGTTGGTCAACCCGATGATCTGCTTCAACCCCATCTCCTGCAGACCGAACTTCACTGAGGCTTTCGCCGCCTCGCTGGCATACCCCTTGCCCCAAAACGCATGACCAAGCAAATATCCCACCTCTGTTTCGTTCGTATCGGTGAGATACTCCAGCCCGCACCAGCCCATCAACTCACCATTCTTCCGAGCTGTGACAGCGAACAGCCCATAGTGATACCGGTTCCAATGCTCGCTCTGATAGCGAATGGCGCGTTCCACCTTTTCCATATCCCATGGCGTTTTGGTGGGAAAATATCGAAAAATATCCGGCTCTTGCGTGATCGCCAGCAGTCTGTCACAATCATCCATGCTGAACAGACGTAGGATCAATCGTCGTGTGGTCAGGGTAGGGAAGGGGTGACTCATCGTGTTCCTCTTGTGTACGTAGTTGCAGTATAGTCACGTCTATTGTAGTACCTTCAAGCTAAAAAGGAGAAATGCATGAAAATTGTAGTGTTTGGAACCGGCGGAGTGGGCGGATATTTCGGCGGGCGGCTTGCCCAAAACGAAGCAGACGTCACCTTCATTGCGCGTGGCACCCATCTTGCTGCCATTCAAAGAAGCGGCTTGCAGGTGGAATCGATTGACGGGGATTTCACCATCTACCCTGCACAGGCAACCGATTACCCAACTACTCTTGGGTACGCCGACCTCATCCTTCTTGGTACCAAAGCCTGGCAATTAGATGATGCCATTCAGCAGATAAAACCCCTGATGGGGGAGAACACAAGAATTCTGCCGCTGCTCAACGGCATGGAACACATGGACAAACTCTTCAATGCCTTTGGCGCACAACACGTCCTCGGTGGTTTGTGCCGCATTAGCGCCTTCATCGGCGCTCCCGGTGTGATTCGCCATGTGGGCATCAAACCGCAGATCCTGTACGGCGAATGGGACAATTCCCGCAGCGCGCGGCTTGAAAGAATCCATGCTCTCTTTACCGCCATCCCTGGTATCGTTGCCGAAATTCCCGCCGACATTCGCACTGCCATGTGGGAAAAATTTATCTTCATTGCGGGAGTCAGCGGTGTGGGCTCTTATACCCGTTTGCCCATCGGCGAATATCGCTCCGATCCTGAGTTTCGCACCATGCTGCAAAGTGCATTTGAAGAAACGACCGCCATTGCCCGTGCGCGCGGTGTCGCCATATCTGCAGACTTTGTGCAAGCCACCATGCAGCGCATCGACGCGACGGCTGGGCATGTCATCCCCTCCATGCAAAAGGATATGATGGAGGGTCGTCCCTCCGAACTCAACGAACAGACCGGTGCAGTCATCCGCATGGGCAAGGCGGCAGGTGTGTCAACTCCCACCCACGAAAAACTCTTTGCCGCTCTCCTTCCCCTTGAACAAAAAGCAAGAAACCATTAACCGCCAACTATCCACCACCAACCATTACCTACCCAAACTTCCAGTACCCACCTGCCTGCTTTACCGATACACTCCACACCATAAACCCGCTAGAATGACGGGTAAAGGAGTATGAAAATGAGCAAAAACATGTTTAGCGAACTTTCCGAAGCCATGGCAAATGCGGCTGAAAAAGCCGGTACATACACCGTAATGGTAGACGCGCGTCGGCGTATGCCCGCCAGCGGCGTTGCAATATCCAAAGACATCGTCCTGACCGCCGGGCACGTGGTTGAACGTGAGGAAGGTATCAAGATTCTCTTTCACGACGGAACCGAAACCACTGCGCGTCTCATTGGTCGGGACCCTGGAACGGATCTCGCCGTCTTGAAGCTGGACTCCGCCTCCGCCTCTCCTGCACAAACAGCAAAACAGCCTGCTCGTGTGGGGCAGTTCGTCCTTGCCATTGGCAGACCTTCTTCCAACGGTATCGAAGCCAGTTTTGGCACCATTAACAAAATCGGCGGACCCGTCCGCACTGGGCGCGGCGGCATGCTGGATGCCTACATCAAAACCGATGTCGTCTCCTACCCAGGCTTTTCCGGCGGTCCGCTTATCAACGGCGACGGTGAAATGTACGGCATCAACACCTCTGGTTTCGGCATGGGCGGTGAGGCAGTCACCATCCCGGCAGATGTGGCGGTAAAGATCGCAGATGCGCTTGCCAAACATGGCAAGATCAAACGCGGGTACATTGGTATTCGCAGCCAGATTGTCAATTTACCGGTCGATGCAGGCTCTCAACTCAACCGTGAGCAGGAAACCGGCTTGTTGATCGTCGGCATTGAAAAAGACAGCCCCGCCGAAAAAGGTGGGCAGGGCTTGATGGTCGGCGATATTCTCGTGGGCGTTGCAGGGGGCATGGTGGAAAACCATGATGACCTCTTCACCCGTCTCAGCGGCGACACCGTTGGAAAAACCGTACACGTGGACGTTTTACGCGGCGGCAAGTTACAATCTGTGGATGTTGTCGTTGGCGAACGCTAATCTCTTTCCCGGGAGAATTATTTGATCCGTGTGACCATCGTATCGCCGAACCATGCCATGCGGGTGGGGCTGCAAAAAATGCTTTCAGGGCAGCCAAACATCCATGTGACAGGTGAGGCGGTACGACTTTCAGATATCGACAAGGATGAAACCGAGGTGGCAGTGCTTGCCTCGGTTTCTGCCATTCAGGGCAAGGAAGCCAGCGACGTCGGCATTCTATTGCTGACGGATGATATTGAAACCGCCAGACCCTTGCTGATGGGAGGCGTTCGAGCCTGGGGTGTGTTATCGCCCGAAGCCGGGGTGGAGGAACTTGTTGCAGGAATTGCCGCAGTGGCAGAAGGGCTTTGGGTGGGCGCACCCGGCTTGGTCGAAGGATTGATGCGGATGCCAAAGGGCGGCGAAGGATTGGGAGAAGAGTCTTTACCAGAGCCGCTCACTGCCCGGGAGAAGGAAGTCCTCCAACACATGGCAGAAGGGCTTGCCAACAAACAGATAGCATTGGCGCTTGGCATCAGCGAGCATACCGTCAAGTTCCACCTTTCGGCGTTGTATGCCAAACTTGGCGCAGCCAACCGAACCGAGGCGGTGAAGCGGGGTATTGAGTTGGGTTTGATCTCACTCTAATTTCTTATTCGTCTGTAATGCATGGGGGTGAAGCGGCAGGTACAATAAAGCCCATGGCAAAAGAACATCATTACAAATGGGAGTGGGATCTTCGATCTTCTCCCGAGGCATTGTGGCCGCTCGTTTCGGATACGAACCGTTTCAACCGCGACACGGGACTTCCACCCATGCAACTGCTTGGCATGGAGAACGGCGTCAAACGTGTCAAGTTCAAGATCCCTGTGGTCGAGGTTGTGTGGGAAGAAGAGCCCTTTGAATGGACCTACCCTTACCGGTTTGGAATTTTGCGCCGCTATCGCACGGGGCCCATCAAAGAAATGCGCGTGGACTGCCGTCTCGAGCGGCGCGAACATGGCACGCACCTGATCTATGAAGTTTGGGCCACCGCCCGCAACATTTTGGGGGACATGGGAATTCCATTTGTGATCGGGATCTATAGCGCAAAGCGATTCGGCGATGCCTTCAAAATGTATGACCGTCTCGCTTCATCACCCGACCCGGTACTGGGTACCCGACCCGGGCAGTATCTCAACTCGAGCGCGCGCATCCGCTTTGAGATCTTCCGCGAGCGCATGCCCGCCACAGACCGTGAGACACTGGAGCATTTGTACGAATATCTTCAAAAAGCCGATGACCTTTCCATTCAACGTATGCGCCCTTATGCGCTCGCAGATGGTTGGAGGCTTTCGCGCCGTACCGTATTGGAAACCTTTTTGCTTGCGACCCGCGAAGGCATGTTGGATATGTATTGGGACTTGTTGTGTCCATCCTGCCGAGGTGTAACGGAAGACCATAAAAAACTCGGCGACCTAAGCGGACATTCTCATTGCGCCACCTGCCAGATCGATTTCGATGCGCACTTTGACCAAAATGTGGAGGTTATCTTCCGCCCGAATCCGGTCATTCGCAAAGTGGATGCCTCGGTGGAATTTTGTGTGGGCAGCCCGCAGCGACAGCCTCATATTGTCTTTTCGATGGTGGTGCCGCCTCACGAGCAACTGCCGTTCAGTACCATTCTGCAGGAGGGACGCTATCGTTTATCGGCATCTTCAATGGAGAGCTCGCAGGTGTTGACTGCAGCGGCGGATGGTCCTGCTGCGCGTGATTTTCATGCCGATAACATGGGCTGGTCGAGCGAATTTTTACCAATCGGTCTTTCTCCGCAGATTCGGCTATTTAACGATACGGATTTCACCCAAACCTTCCAAATGGAGCGGGTGACCTGGTCGGACCAGGCGGCTACTGCAGCGGATGTGACCACGTTGCAGGTTTTCCGTGACCTGTTCTCGAACGAAGTGCTGCGTGCTGGTGAAGAGATATCTGTCGGTTCGTTGACGTTGTTATTCACCGACCTGCGCAACTCGACCAAACTGTATCGTGAGATCGGCGATGCCCCTGCCTTTGGGCGGGTGCGTGAGCACTTCGATATTTTGGAGCAGGCAGTTGCCCGTGAGGAAGGCGCGGTGGTCAAGACCATGGGTGATGCCGTGATGGCGGCTTTTCGCAAACCGGTTTCAGCGGTGCAGGCGATCTGGGATGTGCAAAAGGAGTTGACCGCGCGTGGTGTTCCGCCGTTGACCATTAAGGTGGGTATTCATCATGGTCCGTGCATTGTAGTGAATTTGAACGACCGTCTCGATTATTTCGGCTCCACGGTCAATGTGGCGGCGCGGCTGCCGCATTTTTCGAGTGGCGGAGAGTTGATACTCTCCAGCGAGATCCGCAACGATCCCGAAGTGATTCAGTTCCTTGAACAGCATGCCGTCCTCAATTCAGTATCCCGTTTTCAGGGAGATGTGCGCGGCTACGACAGTTCGATGGAAATGTGGCGGGTGAAAGTATAAAGTCGGCGCCGGGTTCATCACCCGGCGCTTTTTTGTTATGAGGGTTTATGGGGTTTGCGGAAGACAAGCTTGATGATGAGCCAGACGATGAGCACCGGTGGGGCAAAGATCGGCACGAACACCAGCAGGAACCAGATCAACAGGTCAATGATGCCCTGATAGGCTTTGGTCAGCGTGTCCCACGCGCTGCCCACGGTTGCACCGGGGTCCCAGTCATCCGGCAGGGGAGTGGGAGTGGGGGTGGGCTGAATCTCCGGCAACTGCGGCTCAATGGTGATGGTGATGGTGGAGTACGAGGAACGGTCTTGCAGGTAGTTGATACGACCTTTTATTTCTTCGATCTGGCGCTCGATCTCGGAAAGCTGCTGGTTGATGCGCAGGGCTTCATCCACATTTTCGGCGTCTTCAAGGAAGGATTTGATGCGGTCGCGGGTGGCTTCGAGATTGACGAGTTGCGATTGCAGGTCTACATACTGGTCGGTCACATCTTCACCGGAGGCGGTTTCATCAAGCACTTCGAGCGAGATTCCGCGCAGGCGGTTGAGCGCGCGTTCGAATGCTTCTACCGGCACGCCGATGGTGATGGTGGCGTATTTGTAGTTCTTGCCGTCGAGATGTGCCTGGTTCCACACCCGCGAACTGATGATATAGCCGCCGGTGTCACCAACGATCTGGGTCAGGCGGTCAATGGCTTGATCGGAGTCTTCCACCAGCAGGCGCATTTCGGCGCTTTTGATGATGAGATGCGTGGTGACGGCAACATTTTCTGTAGAACCGGTCTCGTACACAGATCCCTCTTGGATGGCAGATTTTGCTGCCGCTTCCCCTTCGGTTTGAGGCATGGCGGCGCTATCCATGGATTGGGCGGATGCTTCTGTTGCGGCTGGCATTTCCTCTGCGTAGAAAGCGGGTTCCTCTGCGGCAGGTGCTCCGCAGGCGTTGAGGATCGTCACCCCCAGCAATACGAACAGGGCGAGCAAGGTGATGCGTGTTTTCATTTCTTCCTCCGTTTATTTAATTGTTGAATTTCGGCGTTACTTGGCTGACGACGGTCGGATGAATAATGTTCCTCAGGTCATGGGCTTTCCTCCTTTCAAAACAAAAAGTCCGCACAGATTCGGCGTATCTGCGCGGACCGTGTCCACTTTATATTATGGGTTGGAGGACCTTATTTCAATACTACCTCGGTATGGATTTTCCCCGCCCGTTCATGCTTCGCGGAGAGGATGACCTTTGAGCCCTTTCTTGCTGCCTTGACGATCCATTCCACTTTGACGCGGTCAGAAGTGCCATAGCCTGGCTCGAATATAAAGGAGGCGGGCATTTGTGCTCTGCCTTCCAGTTCGCCTGTTTCTTCGCGTTCTTTGCCCGCGAGCAATTTTGCGCCTTTGGGGAGTTGGATCTCGCACATCACACCGCGTGAGACTTTGCGCTCCAGCGCCTTTTTGGTGATGTAGGTCGGCAGCCAGCCGCGGTTCTCCACCACGAGGCGGATGTTGTACGTATCCGCTCCCAGCGGGGTGACGCTCACGTCGCGCAGACCAAGCTCAGGCGCGATCAGAGCGTGCCAGACGATCCAATCGGGGAAGCGGCTGATCTCCCGTTCCAAAAATTCGGGCGGCACATTCGTCCACATGTTCAAGAAATCCCAGCCGCCCAGTTCGAGCTTGCCTAATTGCGGGTGGTCGAACTCGTACCAATCCACATAGCCTTTGCCGTCCAAAATGGTGTCGTTCCAGCGCAGAAGTTTGAGGTCGTCTTCAAGCGGATGCTCGCGGTACCAGTCGATGTACTTGGCATCTTCGATGCCCGCCTCTTTGACCGGGTTCCAGAATTCGACCGTCCATGCGTGAATGCCGCGGTGTTCATACGCCCACTCGTCGAACGCGCCCGTGGTGACCTGTTTGGGGTGATACCGAAATTCATGGAACATGGAGATATCGGGGTAGCCGGTGATCTCGCGTCCCTTCGCGCCGATCTTTTGTAACGTCCACAGGTCTTCGGGGATCTGCTCGTCATCGGGCTTTTCTGCCATGCCGCGCAGGAGCACGCCGCTAAAGGTGTGATACGAAATGGTGCCAGTGATGTTGCGGTTTTCAAAGATGAAGCGCACAAGGTTGAGCGCCTCCGGCTCACTGGTGGGGAAGTCGCCTGCGCCGTATTGCTCAGCCTCGGGTCGCCAGTTGGCGGGGAAGTTGCGGTTCAGGTCCAAGCCTTCGCGCGGCGGGTTGACCTTGATGGTGACGCCGTCGTAATTTTTCATAGACCCTTCGGTCAGCACACGATAATACTCGCCGCCTACTTCCACCGGGTCGCGCCGAATCATCAAGCGCGGATGGTCGGGGTGTGCCTTCCACGCGCCGTTTGGGTCTTTGATGCGCATTTGCAAAATGCGCCCGTCGCCGTCCACGTCTTCGCTTGCTTCCAAGCCTTCAATGGCAGGTTCCACATATGGGTAGGGGCGGGTGCTTGAGCGAATTTCCTTGGGGCGGTCTGCCAGCGCCCATTCGGCGCCATCGGGGTTGACGCGCGGCACAATGTAAAATGCCCGGCTGTTGAGCGCGCGCGTCACCTGCTCGTCTTTGCCGTAGCGTGTTACCAAAGAATGGATGAGATACAGCGCCGCGGTGGAGCCGGTCACTTCGGAGGCGTGCAGATTTGCATCCACCCACAGCGCGGGCTTCTCCGCATCACTCCCCGACTTGAAGTTGGTCAGTCGCAGCAGCCAAACATCCCTGCCTTCGTGGCTTTTCCCGATCGATTCCAAGCGGATGAGTTTCGGGTATTCCTTCGCATACGCTTTGAGGATGCGGGTAAGTTCGTTGTAGCGATAGAAACGGTCAAATTGTACGTTTGGCATGGGTCTTTCCTTTGCTTATTGTGAATTCACTTCTTCATGGAGCGTCACATTTTCCTTCCAGCCATTGTTGTGCGATCTTGCTGTCAACTCTGCCAGCGGACGTGGCACCACATTCTTTACAAGGATCTCTTCCATTGGCATCCAGACCGGTTTGTATGTGCCGTGAAATGGATCGAATTCGCCGTATTCTTCGCCTGTACCGGTGCCAAATTCGCCGCCCACCCAATCGACAAGAAAATACACCTGGTTACGTCTGCCTGTGCGTAAAATGGTGGCGGCTTTCTTCACGATCTTCACATGGATACCCAATTCCTCTTCCGCTTCGCGAATGGCAGCCTGTTCATCGCTCTCGCCTTCATCCACACCGCCGCCTGGAAAGGCGAAATAGTGTCTTCCCTGCCGGTTGCGTTCGATCAATGCCAATTTGCCTTCATGGATAAGAATGATCCCTGACCGGTTTCGCATGTCGAAACCCTCCTCAAAATTAAGATACGAAAATGCCGGAGACAAGCCCGGCATTTTCACTACATCGAACTCAAGATTTTTCTTGTCTGATTGACATCGTCATGGATCTGATTGATGAGCGCATCCACTGACGAATAACGGATCTCATCCCTTAACCTCGCTGCGAATTCCAGGGTCATGGTCTCGCCGTAAATGTCGCGGTCAAAATCGAGCAGGTAGGCTTCAAGGCTGGGAACCTGCCTTTCAGGGGTGAATGTGGGGTTCAACCCAATATTGGTGGCTGCCATGAAACGTTCATTGCCAAGACGCGCCCAACAGGCATAGATGCCGTTCGGCGGGGTCAATTTTTCTTTTGCATAATCCACATTGGCAGTGGGGAAGTTGATGGTCTTGCCGCGCCCCGCACCGTGGATCACCTCGCCGCTCATGGAATAAGGATAACCAAGCAGGTTTGCCGCTTCGGTGATGCTGCCTAGTGAGATCAGTTTTCGGATCTCAGTGGATGAGATCACGCCGCTTTCGTCGCTCAGGGCGGGTACCACTTCGACGGTGTATCCAAGTTCCAAACCGATCTCCGTCAGGCGCGGCGCGTTGCCTTCCCGTCCCTTGCCGAGGGCGAAGTCGTACCCGATGAGCAGGTGACTTAACCCCAGCCGCAGTTTCAGATGAGACATATACTCATGGGCAGGGACAGTTGAAAGGTCACGGGTGAAGCGCTGGGTGATGACAACATCCACACCAAGAGAACCGAGCAGGTCTGCGCGTTCATCTGGCGTGGTCAGACATCGGATTTCCTTCCCTGTAAGAATGGATGCCGGGTGTGGGTCAAAAGTCAGGACGGCGGCAGGGACATTTTGGGCATGCGCATCGTTTACGAGTTTTTGAATGATCTCGCGGTGCCCGCGATGTACGCCGTCGAAAACGCCAACAGTAAGGTATGAATTTTTGAGGTTTACTTCTTCAAGAGAATGGAAATGCTGCATAAGAAAAGCCGCCTTTGACGGCGGCTTTATTTTATCATTCAGTTTGTGCTGGGAATGTCGCTTTTAGTCGGAAGTGAAGAAGACTTTCTTGGGCTGCCATTCTTTGGAGCCGTCTTCAGCGTTCTCTGCCTGTACCATGAGTGCAACCAACTCACCCTGGGTGCTGACGCCGCGCACTTTTTCGTGGACGAGGTCCGTTTGTTTTGCTCTCACGCGATGACCGTGACGTACGGCTTCCACTTCGTCGGGGTTGAGTTCCACTGCGGGCCAGTCGCCGAGCGCTTCGGCGGCAGGGATGAGGTATTGATACCAGTTACCTGCGTTGAAGGCTTCCTGCAGTTTGCGCAGGGGCACGGCATCGCGCAGGGTGAACTTTCCGCTTTTGGTACGGCGCAGACCGACAAGGAACGCGCCGCAGCCCAATTTTTTACCAAGATCGTTCGCTAAAGAACGGACGTATGTGCCCGAGGAACAATGGACATCGATGACCACTTCGGGGGGCGTCCATTCCAAAACTTCCAAATGATGAACGGTGATCGTGCGCGGCTCAAGTTCCACCTCTTCGCCTTTGCGCGCCATTTCGTATGCTTTGCGTCCCTGAACTTTGACTGCCGAGTAGGGGGGCGGGGTTTGTTCAATTTCACCGACAAAGGTTTGCAGTGCTGCTTCGAATTCTGCCTCGGTGATATTGGATGGGTCTTTTGTGGGTGTGAATTTTCCCTCGGCATCGTAGGTGTCTGTTGTGCCCCCCAAACGAATAATGGCTTGATAACGTTTATCGGATGCGGATACATATTCACTTAAACGGACTGCAGGACCTACTAATATAACGAGTACGCCTGATGCGCGTGGATCGAGCGTACCGGTGTGACCTGCACGGCGTAAACCGGTTCCATTTCGTATGGCTTGAACAACATCGTGAGATGTCATGCCGACGGGTTTATCTATAACCAAAGCGCCTGATATGGCGTTTTTAATATCTTGGCTATTCATTCAACTAATCCTCCTGATTTGTGCTCCTGGCTAATTATGACATAGTTGTCGTATTTTGCAATAATGCCTGGAGTACTGATATGGTTCTGTATTCTTTACAAATCTAATAACTCACGAGTTTTTTGTAGGGCTTCTTTTTTGATGTCTGCTAAACTTCCCTCGATGTCAGCTCCTGCTGCGGCGGCGTGCCCCCCGCCATTGAAATGTTTGGCGATCGGTGAAACGTCGATACCTGGCTGGAGAGCGCGCCAGGAAATCTTTACGTGATTATTCGCCTGTTCGACGAAAACCATTCCTACTTTATTACCGTCGATGGCGGAGATCATGTTGATGAGATCGGCATCGTCATTGCCGCCATACCCGGCGGATTTTCTGTCTGCAAGGGTAAGTGTGCCCCATACGATGCCGTTCTTGCTTTCAAGGCTGGAGAGACCCGCGCCCCAGTACCGGGCAGCAGGGTAGGATTTGCGCACAAGCGATTGCATGTAGATTTCCGGCAGGTCCACACCTGACTCCATAAGGGTTGCTGCCTGTCGCAGCGCTTCAGGAGTGACATTGGATGTGCGGAAGCCGAGTGTATCGGTGAGGATGCCTGTAAGCAAAGCGGCAGCGATGGGTTTGGTGATGGTCAGTCCCCATTTCGGCAGGTGATTGGTGAGGATGGCAGCTGTGGCGACCTCATCCGCTTCTATAAGATTTAATTTTCCGAATTTTTCGTTGGTCTTGTGGTGGTCTATATTGATATCGGGTTGCCCGAAATTTTCAAAGACTTTGCCCGTGCGTTTGAAATCTGCGCAGTCTACTGTGATGAATGTATCGTGACCACCGGAAGGTTCTTTTTTAACAAGTTCGCTCCCTTCAAGGAACTTGAAAGAAGAGGGCGCTCCGTCTGCGAGGATCATTTCGACGGTTTTGCCTGCATCTTGTAGCGCAAGCCCAAGTCCTAAAAGGGAGCCAATGGCGTCTCCGTCAGGTCGTACATGCGATGCGATCACCACCTTTTTGGCATCGACGAGCCTTTTTTTTATATCCCCTGATATCTGATCTGTCACTATAATTTCTCCAAGGTTTAATTAAGTTATCTTATTTCTTGTTTCTTAACTCTGCAAGCAATTTCTCGATATGGTCGGCATTTTCAGGAGTGGGGTCCCAATGAAATCGCAGCCTTGGAAATGAACGTAATTCCACCCGGGCAGAGAGTACGCGCCGTAAAAAACCAGCAGCGGATTCAAGCCCAGCGAGCACATCTTCAGAACGCGCGGTTCCCTCCACGGCTGAAACATACACTTCTGCGTATGCCAGTTCGCGGTCCACCTTAATGCCAGTCACAAATATCTGCTTAAGGCGTGGATCATTGACTTCATGGATCAGCAGTTCTGATAGTTCCTGCTGAATGCGGTCTTCAATTCTTTTGATTCGAATCCCTGATGGCATGGTATTCCCAAATTGTACGTATTACATATCACAAACAGAAGCGGTATGTAATACGTACATCTACTTATTTATTCCAAAATGTAACAAACAACGGTATCGCCAGATTGGATGTCGCTGAAATTCTTGAACCCGACACCGCATTCGTAGCCCTGGCGGATCTCCTTGACATCGTCCTTTTCATGGCGCAGTGAGGAGAGATCACCTTCATAAATAATATCCGAGTCACGGTAGAGGCGTACCTTGGCGCCGCGTTTCAGTTCGCCTTCGGTGACTCTGCAGCCAGCCACACGCCCAAACTTGGAGGCAGTGAACACCTGCAGTACGGTGGCTTTGCCAAGGATCTTTTCCACATAATCGGGTTCGAGCATGCCTTTGAGCGCCTTCTCGATGTCTTCGGTCATGCGGTAGATGATCTCATACAGGCGGATATCCACGCCTTCTTTTTCAGCCATGCGCCGGGCGTCCACATCTGCCTGGACGTTGAAACCGATGATGATGGCTTTCGAGGCGGAGGCAAGCATCACGTCGTTGTTGCCGATATTGCCAGTTTCGGCATGCAGGACCTTTAGACCGATCGCACCTTCACCAAGTTTGTTCAATTCGGTGATGATGGGGTCGAGCGAGCCCTGCACGTCAGCTTTGACAATGAGGTTGAGTTCCTTCGCTTCACCCGCCTGTACTTTGCTGAACAGGTCTTCGAGTGAGAGTTTCTTGCGCGATTGTGACTGAATCTTCAGAGCTTCCTGACGTTCTGCAACGATAATGCGCGCCTCTTTTTCAGACGGGACGACTTCAAACAAATCTCCGGCGGAGGGAACGTCGCTGAGACCCATCACTGCTACCGGCGTGGAAGGACCCGCCTTCTTGACCGGCTTGCCCTTGTAGTCGTTGATGGCGCGCAATTTGCCGTGCGCGATGCCAGCCACAACCACATCCCCGGCATGTAACGTTCCGTTTTGGACGAGCAGTGTGGCAAGCACACCCTTCGATTTATCTAATTCTGCTTCGATGACCGTACCGATCACCTTGCCATTGGGGTTGGCTTTGATCTCATTGCTGTCTGCCACAAGCAGCACGCCTTCGAGTAGATCGTCGATGCCCTTCTTCTGCTTGGCAGAGACGGGTACAACCATCACGTTACCGCCCCAATCGTCGGGGACAAGTTCGAGCTCGGCGAGCTGCTGTTTCACACGGTCTGGGTTGGCATTGGGTTTGTCGATCTTGTTGAGCGCCACAATAATGGGCACCCGTGCTGCCTTGGCATGGGCGATGGCTTCCTTGGTTTGGGGCATCACGCCATCGTCGGCAGCCACCACCAGGATGACAATATCGGCACCCTGGGCGCCGCGTGCGCGCATCTGTGTGAATGCGGCGTGACCGGGCGTATCGAGGAAGGTGATCAGGCGTCCCTTCATTTCAACTTGATACGCGCCGATGTGTTGGGTAATGCCGCCTGCTTCGCCAGCCGCCACATCCGTAGAGCGGATGGCATCCAGCAAACTGGTCTTGCCGTGGTCCACGTGACCAAGAATGGTCACTACCGGCGGGCGTTGTTTCAATTGAGCTTTATCTTCATCGGCGATCATCTGACGCCAAAGCGGCACTTCGCCGGTTTCTTCTTTTGATTCTTCTTCTACCGCTTCGGGAACTGCTTCAAAGCCGTATTCAGCCACCACAATTGCAGCAGTGTCAAAATCCACTGGCTGGTTGATGGTCGCCATGACGCCGTTCGTCATTAACTTTTTGATCAAGTCGATCGGGCTTTTTTCGATTTTCTGAGCCAGGTCTCGTACTATGATACTGGCGGGGAGTTCAATTTTATTACCGTTGCTACTCATAAGCCACCTCCTTAAATTACTTCAATACTTTTCTATGTCGCTTCAATTTCATCCGGCAGCCTGTGAGTGAGTGGCTTATTCGTTCACATGGCTAACCTTCAGCCTCTGCCTCAGGCAGAGAGTTCATGAATTCTTGCAGGCGGGCACGATCTTCCGCCGAAATTTCCGTTTTTAGCGCGTGCGTAAGCGCGCCCTTCAAACCGCGTTCCCAGCATGAACGTTTATCATGCAGGTAGGCGCCGCGTCCTGCCAGTTTCCCGGTGGGGTCCACCCTCACGCCATCCATTGTGCGGACAACCCGCAACAGTTGGCGTTTTGCCAGAACCTCCCGGCAGCCTACACAGGTACGCTGGGGAATATGTTTCACACGTCCTACAGGTTTTTTGGTCACGTCCGTTACTCTCCCTCATCCCCGACCCTGCCCTTTTGGGAGCAGTT
>JBAIYF010000323.1:0-3836 GCA_037916115.1 Anaerolineales bacterium | reverse complement strand
CAAGATCCTCGTAGCAGATGATGTGATGGATAACGTCACTCTGTTGACCCGTTATCTTGATTACGAAGGGTATGACCAGGTGATCGCACGTGATGGGCAGGAAGCCCTGAACAAAGTGCGCGATGAGATGCCAGACCTCATCCTGTTGGATGTGAATATGCCCAACAAAGACGGTTTCACTGTCCTTGGAGAGATCCGTGAAGATCCGGCAATCGCACATATCCCTGTCATTATCCTCACCGCGGCACGGCTCGACCCCACAGATGTGCAATCTGGCTTGAACCTTGGCGCCGATGATTATGTGACCAAGCCGTTCGACCGCCATGAATTGATGGCACGCATCCGCACCAAACTGCGTGTGAAAGAAGCGGAGGATGTCATTCGCCGCCGCAACCGTGAGTTGAACCTGCTGCCAGAGATCGGCAAGCAGTTGAGCGCACGGCTCGACATTAAAGACCTTGCCAATGTGCTGCTCAAACGCACTGCTGAAACATTGGGCGCCATTCAGGCAGATATGTTCATTCTGGACGAAAAGGGTGTGGAAGTACTTGAAAAATATGAAGCCGTTCTCAACCCCGCCGGCACTGCAGGAAACCTGACCCCTCCCTCTGTATTGATCGATCACATTCGTGAATCTCATCAGGGATTGGTGATCGAGGATGCGGTCAATGACCCACTCTGGCAGGTTGCCCTGGGCGATTCCATCCGCTCGGCTTTGGTGGCGCCGATCTTTGGGCGGTTTTCGCTGCTCGGTTTGATCGTACTCTGCCATGAACGTGAGAGTTATTTCTCGAAAGACCACTTATTTTTAGTACAGGCAATCGCCAGTCAGGCGGCGATCGCCATTGAAAATGCCCGGCTATATTCGGTGATCGTTCAGGAGCAAAAGAAGGTTGCAGCCATTTTACGTCACGCCTCTGAGGCGATCCTGCTCTTTGATGAAGCCGGAAAACTCACACTGCTCAACCCGGCAGGCGAGCAATTGTTCGTTGAAAATCCGGTCGAATTGAACCAGTCTCTGCCCGCAAACCAAGGGTTTGACGATTTCTTGAAATTGATCGAAGACGCGCGCAGTTCAAACATGTCCATTTCTGGCGAGGTGGTGTGGCCCGATAATCGCACCTTTACGGCTTTCATTGCCCCGATCGAAGACGGCGGAACAGTTGCGATTTTGCACGATGTCAGCCGCTTCAAAGACCTGGACCAGGTGAAGAACGAATTCATCGCCACCGCCTCACACGACCTGAAGAACCCGCTTACCAGCATTGGCGGATATGCCCAGCTTTTGGGGCAGGCGGGTCCGCTGACCGATTCGCAGAAGGATTTTGTAGACCGAATTCTGTTCGCAGTCAAGAACATGACCGAACTGGTACAGAACATGATGTCGCTCGCTCAGGCAGATCTGAAAGCAGACCCCAAACATGAAGACCTGAATCTTGTGGATGTTCTGAAAGAAATGGCAAAAGAGTTTGAACCGCAGACAAAAGAAAAGTCGCAGTCACTCAACATGGTGCTTCCCAGTCACGAGATTCACATTGCAGGCGACCCGTTGCAGATGCGCCAGGTACTCCGTAACTTGATCGGGAACGCCATTAAGTACACCCCGAAAGGCGGAGAGGTAAAGGTCAGGACAGAGCCAAATGCGGGCAAGGTCATCATCTATGTGCAAGACAACGGCTACGGCATTCCCGCCGCAGACTTGCCCTTCATTTTCAACCGTTTCTACCGTGTACGCAGCGGCAAAGCCAGTGAAGTAGAAGGCAATGGGTTGGGACTGGCGATCGTCAAATCGATGGTCGAACAGCACAATGGCAGGATCAATGTTGAAAGTGAAGTGGGTATCGGGTCAACCTTTACAGTAACCCTGCCCACTGTGGAAGAACGATAAATGAACTCATCCGGCAAGAACAGAAATCATCTTCAGACAAGAAAGGAAAACTAGTATGAGAACCAGTTTTTCCATCCGCACAAGATTGGTGGCCGCCTTTGTAGGTGTGGCGTTGATCACCACAGTGGTGATCGCCCTGGTTGCCAATTCAGTGTTTACCACCCAAGCCACTGAACTGCTCGGGCAGGATCTAAAAGCAATATCAGACTCAACAGCCAAGCAAACAGGCGTCATTCTGGAACAGAACGTGGACCGCCTAAGTGTGCTTGCGCTGAATCGCTTCATACAGGACTCTGTCGATACAGCAAACCTGGAAGGCACCTCCAATGTTTCAGAGCTTACCGCCATCGATACGGAATGGGCAAATGCTTCGCCATCGAGCACACTGGTAGATAGTGTGCTAAACAACGAGATCGCAAACGAACTGAATGAGTTCCGAAGCAGATACCCGAGTATGGTTGAGCTATTTATTACCGACCAGTATGGAGCTGTAATCGCCTCCACTGATAAGACCAGCGACTATTACCAGGCAGATGAAGAATGGTGGCAAAGTGCCTGGAACAATGGAACCGGCGGCATTTACATCAGCCAGCCCGGTTACGATGAAAGCGCGCAAAGTTTTGCTGTGGATATTGCCTTGCCCATTCGCGGGCATACCCGCACCGATGTGATCGGTGTAATTCGCACCACAGTCGATGTTTCGGAATTCAGCACGATCCTGACAAACGCCCGTTTTGGTGAAACCGGACGTGCCGACATGTATTTTGCCGAGGGACAATTTTTGAGTGATGATTTGTCCAAAGGGCTGCTCACAGCCCCCCCCGAAACAGTGGCAGCACTCAATGGCATCAGCGGCAACTTTTCAGAAATTAATTATGAAGGCAGTACCAGTCTTGTAAGCCGCAGCCAGATCACCTCAAAGGATACGGACTTTTCTGAAGCTATCAATAATCTGGGATGGTATGCGGTCGCTCATCAGGATAGGACCGAGGCTCTTACTCCCGCGATCCAAACCACCCGCTTGATCGCTCTGGTTTCCCTTGGTCTATTGCTGGTTGTAGCGCTGATATCCTATGTGTTGAGCTCAACCTTAACCCGCCCGATCTTATCGCTGACATCAGCCGCTACGCGCCTCGCACAAGGCGAGATCGATACAGACGTGAAAGTGGAATCACGGGATGAGATCGGCGTCCTTGCAGAAACTTTCAACAACATGAGCGCCCAGCTGCGCAATTCCATTAGTACCCTCGAACAACGTGTGGCAGAACGTACCAAGGCGCTTTCGAACGTGGCGGAGATCAGTACCGAGACCTCCTCCATACAAAATCTCGATGAAATGCTTGCCAACTTCGTTCACCTGACCCAGCGAAAGTTCGGTTTGTACCATGCCCATGTGTTCCTTTATGACGAGACGGAAGAAAACTTGCGCATCATGGCATGTGGTTGGAAGGAAGGCGACGAACATGAAGGCACACACGGCACAACAACCATTCCCATTGCGCAAGCGCAATCGCTTGTAGCCCGCGCCGCACGTTCAAGGAAACCAGTCACCATCAATGATGTCCATAATGAACCGGGCTGGCTGCCCAACCCCCTCCTGCCCGATACAAAATCCGAGGTGGCGATCCCCATGGTCGTTGGTGACAGGTTGATCGGCGTGCTGGATGTGCAATCAGACCATTTGAATGCATTTACCGAAGCCGACGTTGATATTCAGCTTACCTTGAGCTCTCAGATCGCGGTTGCCATTCAAAACATTCTCCAGTTCCAAAACAGCCAAAAGATCGCGAACGACCTCAGCGTGGTGGCTCAGGTGAGTATTGCCACCGCCACCATCACAGACATCGATAAACTGCTGCAGGAAGTGGTGGACATCTCGAAGGAATCTTTCAGACTGTACCATGCCCACATTTACATGCTCAATCCCGAAGGCGACACCCTGCAACTC
>JBAIYF010000322.1:0-3117 GCA_037916115.1 Anaerolineales bacterium | reverse complement strand
TGTCCGCGTGGAATGCGTGCAAAGAATTCAACGGTGAGGATGTTGCTGTTGAGGGGCCGTTGTGCAACGGTCAGCCCGGAGAATTGCCAGAGCAGGGTTTGCCCCGCCCCGGGGTTGGGTCCGCTTTGGGTGAAGGTCACTGCCGCACCCGAAGGAAGAGGCGCGTTGTTCAGGAGCACACTGCCCTGTCGGACGAAGATCAGGTCTGCGGGCAGGGTATCCAAAATGGTGGGGTCGATCAGGTCTGCCGAGGAGCGTTCGGTCATTTCGAGTGAGAGCACGTAGCGCAGGGTGTCGCCCGGCAGGATGCTGGCATCGGACGTAAAGGTGTTGATGTTCGGGTCTTCAAATTCATCCCAGGGGTCGCCGGGGGTTTCAGATTTTCCCACACGTAAACTGACGTAGTCGCCGCGTACAGTCATGTCTTCATTGGTGCAGGGGTCGGTTACCGAGCCGCTGGCGTTGGTGCGGGTGACATAGAGACAGTTGGTGTAGGTGGTATTTGCTGCGGCAGCCGGGAGTGTGACTGGCGGGGTGTTATCGGTTGCCGAATCTGTGTCGCGCGGCGTAACGCGGATCTCAGGGCGGCTGGCAAACTGCCAGACATACGGCAGCCCGGGGGTGAAGGTGCTATCCAAATCAGCATCGTATTCAAAGCGCCAGCGCACATTGGTGATGTTATTCGCCGGTGCGGTGTAGGTGTCGTTCGTGTTGTATAAGACCGGGCTGGGCGAGAAGGCGCTCCATGTATCGCCGTTATCGGTGGAGTACTCCACATAGGCGCGGACATAATCGAAGGATGAAGACCAGGTGCCCGTGGTTACGCTGGTCACCTCCAGCTCCGGCGGCAGGTTGTCGATCAAGGTCACATTATTGGCGGGATAGTTGGTGGCGTTGGTATTGAGATTAAGAATGAAACGCGCTGTGCCGGTAATGCCCACCGGGTCCCCTGAGTCGGTTTTGGAGTAGGTGGGCACATCCAGAATATCGATGATGTCATGCGTGATCTCGGAAGGCGTGGGCGCAAAACAGTTGGGGCAATTGTTGCCGGTTGAGTCTACATAACTTGCAGTGACACTGGCGGAATTGGTCAGCGTGTCGCCAATTGAGAAGTCGGGAGTGGGATAAATGATCGTGATCAGACGGCTGACACAATCGGGCGGGTAAAGCGGACCCGCAATGGCGGGCCAAGTCACCACGCCGCCGCTCTCGGTGCCGCCATCACTCGCGGAGACGAAGACTGAAGCGGCGGGCAGGGTATCGGTAAACACCACATTGGTCAGCGCGGCGATGCCGCCCGAAGGCGGCGTAACCGGGCACAGCCGCAGGCGATAGGTCACTTCGGTGTCCACCGTCGGCTCGACCACCGGCGCAACCCGCACCTTGGAAAGCGACCAGCTCGGTGACACGTCACCGATCGTGATCGGCGGCGCAGACGCAGGCGTGGCATTTTGCCACGTTACGGGTCCCGGCGGGTCGATGCGCCCGTTGACCGTGTTATTGATCGTTGAAGGCAGCGGACGATAATCCAGCGCAACCCGCACTACGATCACGGCGTCATATTGCGTGCCGTCAATGAGGTTGTTATCGGCTTTGGTGATCGTCACCGTGCGTGTGCCGCTGTTGTAATTAAGGTTGAACCCCGCCGGTACAGAAGAGTTCGGCGGACCAAGATATTCCAACCCATTTTGGAGCACATCAGTGATCTCCATTTGCCCGCAGGAGGTGGTAAGGCTGCTGCACTCCCAACGGATGCGGTAACGGATGATATCGCCAACCTGCACCTCGCTGAGGTTATCTTCAATCGTTTTGGTGAGGATGAGCTGCGGTTCGCCTGCCCGGAGCGGAGCCTGATCCACAGACAGGGGCTGTGCCTTCGCTGATGCCTTTCCGGCATTCGCATCTGCTTGCGCAGGCAGTGCCGAGACTGCTTGCACCCCCATCAACAAAAGCAGAAAAACAACCTGAAACCTCGTCGGTTTCAATACCTGCAAATTCTTGAATGACATATAAAACCTTTCAAAAAAATTAAATGAAAAAAGAAATATAAATCTGGTGCAGCATTTACACCTCAATTGGCAAATATCCCCCCCCTGCAAAAAACTTTTCTTTTTAAAAACTCGGATCTGATGCCAGATTGAAGCGTTAAGAAGAGCCTTATATCGATTGTAGCCCTGAATGAAGGGGCAGGCAATAAGCAAATAGGGTATTGTGCATACATCAAATAAAAATGCGATGAAAAAGGTGCGGTTTCGATTCCAAAATCCCCGCGCCTCGTTTTCCAAATGTGCAGGGATTTCAACATGGTAAACTTCATTGCACCGAGTCGCAGCCAGCCTTTCGACCAAACGCAAAATTTTTTTGGACCCCCCTCTGCATGCCAACCCCGATCATTTATACCAAGATTAACCCTCCTGTTCTCCGGCACAGCCTGGTTTCGCGTGAGCGTTTGCTTGCCGTGCTTTCCACAGGGAGCAGGCAGGGACATAAACTGACTCTGGTCTCTGCCCCGGCGGGTTTTGGCAAGACAACCCTCGTGCGCGAATGGCTGGATGGGAATACCCTCCCCGCGGCGTGGCTCTCACTGGATGAAAGCGACGGCGATCCCGTCCGCTTCCTGACCTACCTCGTAGCGGCTCTGCAAACCCTGATCTCAGGCGTAGGCGACGGCGTGTTGGCGGCGCTGCAATCCTCGCAGCCTGCCGCGGCAATTGACCTGCTCGCCACATTGCTTAACGAACTCGCCTCCACCGAAGACAACTTCCTTCTCGTTCTCGACGACTATCACGCCGTAGACTCACCCGTTGTGGATGAACTGCTCGCGTTCTTAGTCGAACACATGCCGCAGTCTATGCATGTGTTCATCACCACGCGTGAAGACCCCGCCCTGCCGCTGCCTCGCCTGCGTGCCAGAAATCAACTCACCGAAATCCGTGCCGCCGATTTGCGCTTTACCGAAAGCGAAGCCGCCGATTTTCTCAATCAAGTGATGGGACTGCATCTCTCCACCGAAGATGTTGCCGCGTTGGAGAAGCGTACCGAAGGCTGGGTTGCCGGTTTGCAACTTGCGGCGCTCTCCATGCAAGGCAAAGCGGATGCGAGCGAATTCATCCGTTC
>JBAIYF010000321.1:0-3578 GCA_037916115.1 Anaerolineales bacterium | reverse complement strand
GTTCGCTCGAAGAACTGTTTCAAATTCACTTTGTTCTGTTGCAGCCGGGGGCATATCAAACAATGCCGGGCGGATGGGCATAATCTTTACTTCACGATCATCTTCCAATGCCTTAAGGTCCAACATCAACACGCCGCTGCCAGCATACTTTCCATCTTTTGAAGTATAAAATTCGAGATACTGATTAAAATTTTCGCCCGGGTTATCCACCAAACTCATGTCGCGCAAGTCCAGGAATTTTTCCTCAGGAAATGCATTTTTGTTTTCCAAAACATCCACAAGTAAAAAATTATTGCCAATAAATGCGATTGGGTTAATTGTCTCATCCAAAAAAGTATGCACCGGAATGTCACCGCTTAAGTCCAGATAGCCCGATTTCGATATTGTATTGCCGGTCTCTGGATCCACATTCGATGTATCGCCTGTATAAAAGAACCTTTCACGGTTTTGGCTGTTCGCTAGAAAGCCATTTTCATAGTAATACTGTTCGTAAAAAGCCGCTCCAATCTCAAAAAAAACGGGCTTTGCATTGATATCCGCCATGGAGTACACCAGAAAATTACTCGATTTCCACGGTTCCATCTTAGGCATCCAAGCGCCTGTCGCATAATCCCAAGAACCATTATCAACCTGAATATCAGGGTGTTCCTCGTCCTGCACCAGAACCAGCCAGCGATAGTCACCATCAAAAAAAGCGGACTTTGCCAAAAAGCCGGGTTCTGTAAGCGTTGCCATCATCGTTGCCGGGCTTGTTGAAAGATCCCAAATCTGCACGCCGGTTTCAGGATTGTTCACCACCACATACTGACGATTGTCACTGAGCCCTAGAAATTCGCCCATAAACCGTTGAATCTCATTTTTAGACACTGACACAGCATCCAACTGCCAGAGCACCACAGCATCGGCTTGTTTTTCCAGAATGACCGTTTCATCATTCGGATCAAGAAATTCTATTCTGCCGTCAAAAAGAATGGGAGTGCGTTTTTCATCCTCCACATCCACTTTCCACAAACTAGACTCACCACTTGTTGCATTTACCATGAGCCAGGTTTCATTGGCGCTGAACTTAATTAACCCATTTTTCACATACCAGGAATCATCGTCATTCATATCCACCCCAAATGAAAGACTAAACGGCTCATAAACAGGATCTTCGATCAATTTTTGAACATTCCACAAACGCGCTTCCCCACCATACTGTGTGCCCGCCAGCAACCATTTTCCGTCTTTGGTAAATTGAATGACCGACGGCTCATTTATAAATGAGGTCAGCCCATAGCCTGAGACCCGCTCCACGGCGAGGCGAAGCGCCTCCTCAGACTCGGTCAATACGGGTTCATTCGCATCCTGGCTAATTCGCACTGACTCCAATGCCAGCAACAACGCCCGTTGCGGATATTTATCCAGCGCCGTTTTGGATTCCAACGCCAGTTGACCGGCGGTTGCCCGCCGCGCCTCTGCCTTGGCCAAGCCTGCTTGCACCAACCCAAACACTGCCAACGCTGCGAGCGCGACCACACCCGCGATCGAAAATCCCAGTGTAATTCTTCTCTGCCTGTCTGCGAACTTGCGGCTTGCAAAAACGTATTCACGCTGCAGATCGGTCGGGTGCGGCTCCTTGGATGTATTCAGCGCAAGGTCCGACTCTGCATCCAGCAAGTCAGCGCCACGCAGAAGGAAGGCATTATCTTTATTACTGCGTTCCCACTCCAACGCCTTCACCTGTAAGCGACGGTGCTCCTGCGCCCATTCATAATCTGTGTGGATGGCTTCCAGCAATTTCTTGAGCGCGCCATCAAAATCATCTGAGGAGCGAAAGAAGATGTAGTTCAAATGGCTCAACTGTTTTGGCGCATCTTCATCCTTCACATCACGCACCATGAGCGGAATAATGCGCTTGGAATTCTTGATGGCGTAATCGATCTCCTGTCTGCAGATTTTGGAGACAGCAGAATCGGGGCTGATGAGGAACAGAAAGAAATCAGCCTCTTCAATGCCTTTTTCGATTTCCTTCCACCAGTCTACGGTGGGAGGAATCCCCTCCCAATCCACCCAAAAATCCAACTTGCTTTTGGAAAGTTCGGCAGTAAGTTTTTTTGCAAACGCAATATCTTTGCGCGAGTAGGAGATAAAAGCCTTTGCCATGTGTGCTCCTGTTTTTAAGGCATGTAATGTGCTACAAATATCCGGAATTGCTCAGAATACCTACGTTTTATCCCCTTTTGGGTAGACACTGTTTCAAAAATTATACAGGAAAATGTAATGTTTTTACTTCAGCAAATCACTTCACAAAAATGAAGGATGCCAATCGCGGCGGCTTGCCAGCATCGTCTGTATGCCAGACCTCATCAAACTTCAATAACTTCAGCTCACTCTTCTCCGCCGCGTGGATGAACTCGGAAATGTGATGAATGAAAACATCCACCTCCACGATTTCCATACCGCGCTCGAAGCGGGCTTTGGTGCCGCCGTATTGCTTGAAGGGATGCAGTTCGTTGATGAGGAACCAGCCCCCACTGCGCAAGATCCGCGAGGCTTGGGCAAAGATATGATCTAAATCATTGATGTGTTCAAGGACAAGGTTGCAAGTGATCAGGTCTGCGGAATCAGCAGGGCAATTCCACGGCTGGGTGATATCTGCCCGTTCAAAGCGGACGTGACCCGCGGTCACTTTTTGGCGGGCTTTGGCGAGCATCTTTTCGGAGAAATCGAATGCCAAAATCGAATCGCCGATCTCGGCGAGAAACTCGGTGTTCTTCCCTGTCCCACAGCCAATCTCTACAATGGACGGGAACCGCCGTCCATCAAGAAGGAGGCGTGTCACTTCGGCATCCAGGTCACGGGTGCGATTGATATTCGTATCGTACAATTCCGACCATTCGTTATAGGCATCTTGTATGTTCATGGGGAAAAGTATACTTGAATCGTCCACTTTGAAATGCTATACTGATTCAAAATAATTTCGGAGGTGTTTCGTACAAAGTTATCATGGTTATGCCCAGTTATTGTTGAGCAAAACATCCAACCCTTATCGGAGGAACTTATGCACAGGCAAATCCGCTCGACCCTTACGTTCGTTCTATTGATCGTTCTGCTCGCTACGCTCACCGGCACAGTCTTTGCCGCACCCGCGCCGCAAGCCAAGTGGACCGTGATGGTGTACATCTCGGGGGATAACAATCTGGAAGATTACGTTGTGAACGATATTGAAACTGAACTGGCGCCGGTTGGCTCAAGCGCCAATGTGCAGATCGTGGCGCTGGCAGACCGTGGACCCGGGTACGATACCCGCTACGGTGATTGGCAGACCACCAAGCTGTTCCATGTCACTCAAGGCATGACCGCCGATGGCGCCAATGCTGTTGCTGATTGGGGTGAACGCAACATGGGCGACAAACAGACGCTCATTGATTTTGTCACCTGGTCGAAGGCCAATTACCCCGCCGACCATTATGCTCTGATCTTCTGGGGTCATGGTTGGAACTGGCACCCCGGTTATGTGATGGCCGATGATACCAATGCTGATACGCTGGATTATCAGGAAATGAAAGCTGCCATGCCTTCCATTGGTTTCATGG
>JBAIYF010000320.1:0-8588 GCA_037916115.1 Anaerolineales bacterium | reverse complement strand
ATACGGCCAGCCAACTGATGTATTATTGTTTACGTCCGCAGATATTCCACCTCAACAACCTTGGTGGCCATTTGAAATTATTGTTTTATATCCTAATCAAGGCATACTCGTGCATTACAAAACTCCTTTAATTATAGATGAGACAAACAGTGTTGGGTGCCCAGGGAATTCTCAAATCCAATTGGAACTTAGACCTTTTGGGAGTATCGATTCTACTGAAGAATTCTTAAGATCCTACAACCTTCCCTATGTAGATTTATACAAGCCTATTCAGGAGGTTACCTCTTGGTCCATCGACGAATTTTGGGAAACGTTCAGCCAGCCTACAGATAAATGCATTGAGACACCATCAAAATACTGGCCACCGTCATTTTAATTATATAGGTTGTAGACATTATTTCTTGTGCGTAACCTAATAAGTGTAGTTGATACATTTTTCTCTGAACTTTAACAATTTACTTCTCTTTACCTGTAATTCCCGGTTTCGCCTTATATTAACCACTTTATTCAGCCGGATAGCATCGTACCAAACTTAGCAAATCCCCCAGAAAGGACACGCAAGCAATAAATTATGAAAACATCAACTTTTTTTATTAGCAACCTCTTGATATTCATTTTATTTGCGTGCAAAAATACAGATACTCCGCTCTTCTCGTCAGAAAATTTGGGAAAAGATGTCTATTTGTCTGAAAATGGTGAATACATTTTGCTTTCAACGCCTCAAGAAATTAATAACTTTAATTTTGGCAAATCAGTCAATCTACTGGTGCAAAACTTGACAAATAATGTTTTTACCTACAACTACAGCGATATTAAGTTATTCATCTTGGACAAGAATTATTTATGGTCACCAATTAATAACAATGTAATATATACAGGGGAAGATCAAATTGTATTAGGGGATAATAGCAATCTTGAAACCCCGTCAACTGTGATGGAAGTGGTTGATGCAAACTATTCATCAAATAAAAGTACTTATTTGAAAATAGTAATCATTGGGCAGTTCTTGGAAAACGGTTCAATCCTGCCGCAGACAAATAAAATTGCCGTCGCTATTGATGTTAAGTTAAATCCCTAATTTAGTCCCTACCTCATACAGCCGGACAATATTACTCACAACTCGAAATAGGCTAGGGATTTTATTTCCTCACAAGCACCCAGGCTGTTCCACCCTCAGTTTTTATTTCTTTCTCTGCCGTATCAAAAAGACTTGCAATGGCTTCGGGGGATAAGAAATGAGTGCGCATGAGCAGGAGTTTTTCTGCGAGCGCGATGAGTTTCACGCCAAAATCATGAATGTCCGGTTCTTCGATCACAAGAATGCCGCCGGGTTTGAGCACACGGAACATCTCGCGGACGGTCTGCGGCTGGTCAATGACGTGGTGAAGGGCATCGACCATGATGATGCGTTCGAAGAGATCATCGGCGAAGGGCAAAGACTCAGAAGCGCCGCAAACAGGCTTCAGGTCCGGTTGAGACGCGCGGGTTAACATCCCAAAAGAGACATCGGTCACGATCACCTCATCCACGAGGCTGCGGATGGCAGAAGCAACCCGCCCTGTGCCACCGCCCACATCCAGCAAACGTCCCTGAACGGGCAGGGAGGCGAACTCACGCATCCGCCCGGCTTTGGAATAAGTAACACGCGCATAGAGCGGGGCAATGGCAGAGAAATGGTCGAAGTTCATTGGGCAATGATCAGGTCTTTGATGTTATCGAATGTAGAGGGACCAATGCCGGATACATTCATAATATCTTCAATGGTTTGGAATGGGCCATTCTCTGTGCGGTAATCAATAATACGCTGTGCAATGGTGGGACCAACGCCCGGCAAGGTATCCAATTCTTCTGCCGAGGCGGTGTTGATGTTTATCTTCTCGCCGCTATCTTCAGAAACCGCCGGTTCTTCGGTGGCGCCGGGCAACACTAACGCATCTCCCCCGCTTTCCTGCGCCGTTTCGCCATCTTTGAAAGGAATATCCAACTGTTGTCCGTCTTCGAGCAGGGCGGCAAGGTTTACGCTTTCCACATTGGCGTTGGCAAGCAAGCCGCCCGCCGCATCCACGGCATCCTGCACACGTGCGCCTTCGGCAAATTCATATACCCCCGGGCGCGGAACTGCCCCAATCACATGGACGGCAATGGGAGCCTTGGTGGGTGCAGGCTGCAAAACGATCGGCTGCCCGGCTGGCAGCCGCGAAATGAACAACAGTAACCCCGCAAGCGCAAAGCCCGCCAATACGCCAGTCAATGTGTAAAGCACATTCTTCATGGCGCAGATTCTACTCCAACTTCATTACTAGAAGATCTTCGTCCAACTTGCGAAGCATTTTCGACATATTAAATAAATTTTTCATGCGCCGAAAATATTTTGGCATGTCTGCCAGTTCGATCCTTTGAAAACCAAACTTCTCATACATCGGTCCATTGTGCTCAATGCACATCAGGTATAACGGGCGCGGGTTTTCTGCCAGTAATCTGTCGATAATGCTTCGGGCAATGCCCTGCCCACGATATTCAGGCTTGACAGCAATGGAAGCAAGTTCGAGGATATCCTGCCCATGCGGCTTGATCTGTCCGCAGCCGATCACCCGCCCCGAAGCATCCATTGCGACGAGAAACCGCTTCCAATCCAGACCCGTGGGGTTGATCCCCACTTCATGGATCAGGTCCTTGATCTGAGTTGATTCTGCCTCCCCCGCCGGGCGAACTTGGTATTCAGTCATGTCATATCACTCCCGCTGCAACAATAATAATGAACGTCGCAATAAACCAATGGATCAAAAAAGGGTAGAGAAAGGATTTGGTACGCCATGCCACCCATCCAAATAGAAACCCGCCAAAGATGGTGGAAAGTGTTTCGATCTCGGGTTTGCCCATGTGTGCCAGCGCAAAAGGGACAGCTTGAAGCCACAGAGCATCGTGACCATATTTACGGGCATAGGAAAACAATATCCACCCGCGAAAGAAAAATTCCCAGCCAATGAGGTCGAGAAAGGTCGTCCACGGCAAACCGATGAGCAGACGGGCGTAAAACGTTTGCATGGAGGAATTACCGTGCCCAAGAAAGTAAATGACCGGCGCCATAAACAGGATGCCCAGCAGGGTAAATGTAAGTCCCAGTTTCCAATCACCGAGGGAAAATCCATATTCACGCGGATTCTCCCGGAAGAAGACAACTGTGATCAGCAACGGAATAATGAGGTAAAGCAGAAAACGGTCCCAGTATTTTTCTGCAAAGATCCTGTGATAAGAATCAACCAGCAGAAGCAGGGTGCTGATGATGGTGACTGAAACGATCTTCCAGTCGAAGTTCAGTTTTTCACCAAACAGGTATTTCATTGAAAGTAGATCTACTTGCGAAGTTTTTCGATGCGGCGTGCAAGGTATGACGAAAAGTAACCGTCGTATTTCTTCCACAACTCAGGAAGTTTCCAATCGTTGCCGGTCACTTTGGCGCGGCAATTGGGATTGCCACAGTCACATTCGAACTCATCGTACGGTCCGCCGTCAGACATGGCATAGTCGAAGGTGAGTTCCTCGCCTGCTTTAATATCGCGCATTGCAACCAGACCGATCTGTCCGGTGAAGCCCAAATTCGGCTCACAAGAATGGTTGAAGCAGTCGTTCGGCTCTTTCTCCGCCGAGGTGAGCAAGTAGAGGTCTTCGTCAATTTGAATGACGCGCTCGGTAAAACGCGGCATGGACATATCAAGTTGATCTTTGTGGATAACCTGCCCACCCCAAAGGGAGACAAGTTCACCTTTGGTTATGGGGGCAATGGCAAATACGGCACATCCGGTGGCACGTTTCGGGCGGGATTCACATTTTGGGTTTAAGTAGGAGGCTGTCATATCGGCGTGGAGAATATCAAATGGAGCGAATCAGGTCAAGGTCTGGAAAGAGGCGAAAAAATGAGACAGCCGGGCGGCTGTCTCATTTTCTTTATTCGGATTTTCCTTCCGTATCCGAAGTGGATGCCGAAAGTCGTTGAGCGAAGAAGATCGGCAGGAAGGTGATCAGCATCACGAAGAGCGCGGCGACGTTCGTTACAGGGCGGTCGCGCGGACGTGAAAGCTGGCTGAATATCCAGATGGGAAGCGTGGTCTGTTGACCAGCGGTGAAGGTTGTGACAATGACTTCGTCGAAGGAAAGCGCAAAGGCGAGCATGCCGCCTGCGAGCAGGGCTGTGGCAATATTCGGGAAGACGATGTACCAAAAGGTCTGGAAGGAGTTCGCGCCCAGGTCCATGGAGGCTTCGACCAGTGACCCCTGCATACGGCGGAAACGCGCCAGCACATTGTTGTATACTACGACTACACAGAAAGTGGCGTGACCAATAACGATGGTCCAAAAAGAGAAGGGAATATCGAAGGTGCCAATGGCGGCGCGCAAGGCGATACCAGTGACAATACCGGGCAATGCAATCGGCAGAACCAACAAAAAGGAAATAGCTTCTCTGCCAAAAAAGTTACTACGATACACAGCAGCGGCAGCGAGTGTTCCAAGGATAAGAGCAGATATGGTAGCAACCAACGCAACCTGAAGCGAGAGGGTCACCGCACGCCAAAAATCGGGGCGCTGAAAGATGATACCAAACCATTTGAAGGTGATGCCCGGGAGCGGGAATGTATATGTGGTCTCATCCGGGGTGAGCGTATAAAGGAAGATGATCAGAATGGGGAAATGAAGGAAGATCAGCCCGGCAAATGCGGCAAATTTCAAACCCCAGGAGGCTTCCTGACCTGAATATGATTTAGAGGGCATCGAAGGCTCCAAGTCTGCGGGCGATGAGCAGGTAGATGATCATAATGATGACGGGTCCCATGGTCATGGCGGCGGCAAGAGGAATATCACCCGCAGTTCCCTGGTAGGAATAGACCGCCTGCCCAACGAAAAACTTCGAATTGCCAAGACTCAACGGGATAATAAAGTCACCCAAGGTCAGTGAGAAGGTGAAGATGGAACCGGCAACCACACCAGGAAATGCCAGAGGCAGGATCACGGAGCGGAAGGTCATGAAGGGTTTGGCGCCGAGATCACTGGAGGCTTCAACCAAGGAGTGCGGTACACGTTCCAGTGCCGTCTGGATTGGAAGAATCATATAAGGCAGCCAGATATAGGCAAAGACGATGAACATTCCAATGGGAGAAAGTGCAAGAGATGAGCCACCAATGGAGGGAATGCCCAGCAGCCAATCCAGCACACGAGTGAGCCCCAGAAGGTCGATGAACCAGGAGAGGATGCCTTCCTTGGCAAGGATCAACTTCCATGCATAGACGCGGACAAGATAGCTTGACCAAAGCGGGATGGTCACGCCAATGATGAGCCAGGTTTTCAGGCGGGGCGAGGCAAAACGGGCAATGTAATAAGCAAGAGGAAATGCAATAATAGCATCCGCAAACGTGACGGCGATCGCCATGACGGTTGTGCGCGAAAGGATCTCAAGATTGGCAGGTTCGAACACGCGGGCATATGTGGAAAGCGTAAACTCGCGCACGACCATGCCGGTGAACGGTTCGAGATAGTAGAAACTGTTGACAAGAAGATTGAACAAGGAACCAATATACACAACCAGCATGTATATCAAGGGAGGTCCAAGCAAAAGCCCAAGAACAAGTTTGGGGCGAAGGTAGAGATAAGTGGAGATACGCTGAAGCATGCCGCTAATCCCTCATCCGACTGATGTGGTCCTTGTTCCAATAAAGACGCGTGCGTTGCCCCTTGTTCTTCAGCACATCCATGGATGTGGTCCTGAGGTTTTGTTCGACCACTACGAGGTCGCCGCCGCCATCCAGTTCCACATGGTAGCGGGTGTACAAGCCCAGATAAATAACGTCACGAACAGTGCCGTCGCTGGTGTAACTATCAGAAGGCACCTGTTCACTGATGCTGCCCAAATGGATCTTTTCGGGGCGAATGGAAAATGTCATAGCCACACCAGTAATGCGTTTTGCCACCTCACCATGGACAAGATTTGAAGTACCCACAAAGCCCGCTACGAAAGTGCTTTGGGGATGCTCATAGATCTCGGAGGGAGTCCCAACCTGTTCGATCTTGCCCAGGTTGAACAAGGCGATACGATCGCTCATGGTCAGCGCTTCTTCTTGATCGTGGGTCACAAAAATAAAGGTGATGCCGACCCGTTTCTGGATCGCCTTCAATTCCACTTGCATCTGCTGGCGAAGTTTCAGGTCCAATGCGCCAAGAGGTTCATCGAGAAGCAAAACTTTGGGGTGGTTGATCAAGGCACGGGCAAGTGCGACGCGCTGGCGCTGTCCGCCTGAGAGTTGGGAGGGTTTGCGTCCGCCAAAGCCGGAGAGTTGCACCAGTTCCAGCATTTCATCCACACGTTTCATGCGTTCTGGTTTTGAAACCTTTTTAACCATCAATCCATACGCAATATTGTCCGCCACGGTCATGTGCGGGAAAAGGGCGTAATCTTGAAATACAGTGTTTACATCCCGTTCGTAGGGCGGCAAATTGGAAACATTCTGCCCGTATAAAAATATACTTCCCGAGGTGGGGCGGTCAAAACCAGCGATCATTCGCAGACATGTGGTCTTCCCTGAACCGGAAGGTCCGAGCAGTGAGAAAAACTCACCGTCTCGAATCTCGATATCTGCTTGATCTACAGCCCGCACGTCTCCGAAGTGCCGGCTGACTTTATCGAACTTGATGGCTGGCAAGGATGAATTGGTCATTGGCGATTTAACTCTTCTCTTGAAAAATAAAGATTGCATCAGGCGGGTTCCTGCCCGCCTGATGCTTGGAATTACTAATCGGTTTAGCGTCCGCCGATCACAGCAACATACTGCGTGACCCACTCATGGTAAGGCACACATTCCATGCGTCCATCACCGCAGTCGGTGGTGGGAGTGCGCCACCACTTGATCTTGTCGAAGTTGTCCAAGCCGTTGTTGACACAGCCATCGGGACCGAGCAGTTCGTTGCCTTCACAGGCATCGAGGCGGACGGGGACGTTCTGGAACCAGGCGGCGAGGTCACCCTGCACCTTCGGGTTCAAGGACCATTCCATCCACATGTAGGCGCAGTTGGGGTGCTTGGAATCCACATGGAGCATGGTGGTATCAGCCCAACCGGTGGCGCCTTCCTTCGGAACAGTCTTTTCAATGGGCTGACCAGCAGCCTTCAGCAGGTTCGCCTGGAAAGGCCAGGAACCGGAGACCGCCACGCCTTCGTTGGTGAAGTCATCCATTTGGATGAAGGCATCGTGCCAGTAGCGGTTGATGAGGGTGCGCTGCTGGCGGAGCAATTCAATGGCGGCATCGAACTGTTCGCGGGTCAGAGCATAGGGATCGGTGATGCCCAATTCGGGGCGGGCGCTCGCAAGGTAGAGGGCGGCATCCGCAACGTAGATGGGACCATCATATGCCTGAACACGTCCCTTGTTGGATTTACCATCAGGAAGAGTCATTTCTTCGAAGACAACATTCCAGCTATCGGGGGTTTCACCACCGAACACTTCGGTGTTGTACATCAGGATGTTTTCGCCGGAGGAATACGGAACGCCATAGTGCTTGCCGTCCACGGTATGCCAGGGGGCGTTCTGCAGGCGTTCATCAATTTTGCTATAGGAGGGGATCAGGTCGATATTGATCTCCTGAACACGTCCGCCGGAGATCAGGCGGTTGGAAGCATCACCCGAGGCGGTCACCAGGTCGAAGCCGCCTTCGTTCATCAATGCAACCATTTCATCAGATGTAGCAGCCGTTTTATTGGTAACCATACATCCGGTTTCAGCTTCAAATTGGGTCACCCAGTCAAAATTGGGATCGGTTTCACCGCGTTCGATATAGCCAGCCCAGGAAACGATCGACAAGGCACCTTCGCCTTCACCAATCTTCTGCAAGGGACCACCACTTTCCCCACCGCCGCCGCCAGCGCCCGCACAGGCGGAAGCCAGCATGCTGGCAAGGACCAAAATACTGAACATTACGAACCACTTCGATTTCATGCTCTCGCTCTCCTTTGAGTTGTTGAAATTGGGACGAAGTACAAACCAGTTCGATTACGAATTTGCGGGAAAACCTCCTTGAATTGACCTGATTTTAGAGAAAATACGACACCCCAAGTCATGTGCGGTGTCGTATTCGGCTATATTATAGTTAAGAGGTTGATTAATCGTCAATCTCTTATTTCCGAATAATACAAGCGGGTATAATCCATCCATACAAAACTGCTAAGAGAGAGAAATCAATGACAGACCTTCCCATCTACCCATTGACCGAAGAACATAAAATGCTCCGCGATGCCGCAAGGGATTTCGCCCAAAAAGAGATTGCCCCCATCGCCGCAGAGTTCGATGAGAGCGGCGAATTCCCCCACGCCACGATCAAAAAAATGGGCGAATTGGGCTTTATGGGAATTGAAGTTCCAGAAGAATATGGCGGAGCAGGCATGGACCCATTAGCCTATGTTTTGGCATTGGAAGAGATCTGCAAAGTAGATGCCTCGCACGGCGTAATCATGTCTGTCAACAACTCGTTGTATTGTCACGGCATTTTGAAATTTGGCACAGAGGAACAGAAGAGAAAATTCCTCACCCCCATCGCAACAGGCAAAGC
>JBAIYF010000319.1:0-2600 GCA_037916115.1 Anaerolineales bacterium | reverse complement strand
TCTTCAGTAAAGTGCTCTTTCCAGCCGCCGGTCTTGCCCGAGCGGAAAGTGTGACTCTTCTTCGGCTGGATCGCGTCCACCAGAATGGGCAGAGCCTTCTCGCGCGGAGTAGGAATCTTGTAACCGGTCTTTTCCACCTCGTCGAGCATTTTTAAGAGGGTGGCGTCGCGGTTGTTGATCAGGTCTTCGAATCGCAAACACATCACATTCTTTTGTTCCAGCCATTGGAACACGCCATCGTAACGCTGCTTCACGCTGACCATTTTCATGCCGTCGCGGTCAATGCCAGTAATGGCAACATTGAGGCGCGCGCCAAAATCAGGCAGGGAATTATAGTAGTCATGCATGCCATGTTCTTCGTGCATATCGGTCGCGAAGAACACTTGTGAAACAAGCATATCTCTCGGGTCGCGATAAATAAAATAGTTCACGCGCCCAGCCGAGGCGCCGCCCTGAGCCTGTCGAAGGGTCAAGAAAGAGGCGTTTTCAGGCGTGGCATCCACATACCCCCAGCCGATCACTCCTTTTGGAGTGCGCTTCAAATCCGCAAGAATTTCTTCTTTCGACTTTCGTCTGCCTTCATAGGTGATCGTCCGCACTGGCTCGGCATCCACATACTTGTATGGCATGATCCTGGTGAATCCATTCATCACCTGCAAAAGCAAATGCGACCCGCTCTTTGGCTTTGAGTTGGCAAAGATGGGCGGGGCGTCGTTAAAAGAAAACCGCTTCCAACGCCAGATGGCTTGGGCGGTTTTTCCATACGGTCTGAGCACGCGGCGAATCTGTTGTTTGATTCCCATGTTCAGAATAAATTAGTCAGTGAAGAGCGGCAAATGCCCCAACGCGTGGATGTGCATCCACTGGGCGCGGTCACCTTCGGTCAGGATTGCCGCCTCGCCCGCCACTGTCGCTTTTGCTTTATCGAGAATCATGCGCATTCCTTGAAGCGTCGAGCCGGTGCTGATGACGTCATCCACGACAAGCACCTTCTTGCCCTGTATCAACTCGCGGTCTTTCTCGTCGAGGATCAAGATCTGCGGCTGTCCGGTGGTAATGGAAAGCGTCTCAGCCTGAATGGCATCGCCCATGTAGGGTTTGTACACCTTGCGCAACACAATATACGGCTTCTTCGTCTCTACCGCCAGCATGTGCGCAATGGGGATGGACTTGGCTTCAGCGGTCACGATGACGTCAAAATCCACGCCTTTTACTTTTTTTGCTAGCTCACTGGCACAGGCGCCAACCAGTTCGGTATCACCCAAAATGTTCAAAATGGCAATTCGCAAACCGGGCTTAATTTCAAAAAGGGGTAGTTCTCTCTTTACCCCGGCAATATCAATGGAATAGGTCTCACGCTTGGTCATGGTTTCCTCCACGGGAAAATTTGCATCGGAAGTTTATCATGAATCATATCTGTCATTGCGAGGGCACACTGCATTACGGCGTCATAATGATAGGGTTTCTGATTAGAAAATTTGTGCTATACTACGCCCATGCGCCCCATCCGCTCCTCTGAAATTGGCTCCTACCTCTACTGCCGCCGCGCCTGGTGGTACCGCAGAACTGGCGTCGAATCCAAGAACCAGGCGGAAATGAACGCCGGGACGGAACTCCACCGCAAACATGGGCGGCAAGTCCTCGCCGCGGCTCTCACCCGGACCGTGGGCTGGCTTCTGCTCCTCGCGGCGATTCTTACGCTGGTGGCGTATCTCGCCTATCAAGTGCTATGACCTCCATTGTCCTTATCCTTTTCCTGCTCGCCCTCATCTTTTTCTGGCAGTCGAACCGCCAGCAAAAAGCCGCCGGTCTTCCGGGCGGACGTGTCATTTACACCGACACACGCAGCTGGGGCAAAGTGGAAAAGCCCCTCTTCTACCCGGCGCTTGCCCTAACCGGCAAGCCAGACTATCTCATTGAAAAGAACGGGCAGTTGATTCCCGTTGAAGTCAAATCGGGTCGTGCTCCTGAAGCGCCCTACGACTCGCATATCTTCCAATTGGCATCTTATTGTCTGCTGGTCGAAAAGACCTACGGCAGGCGTCCGCCTTATGGCATTATCCATTACGAGAACCGTGATTTCGCTGTGGATTACACCAAGGAATTGGAGAACACCCTGATCGAACTGCTTGGCGATATGCGCGAAGACGAAGTTCGGGGCAATATGTCCCGGTCGCATGAGCAGGCGTCCCGTTGTAAACGATGCGGATACCGTGATACCTGCGAGGAAAGCCTCGCCTGACAATCCGCACGACAGGACAAAAGGTATAATTTTGGTATGTCCTCGCCTTTCATTCCAAAAAGCATAGTTGTGACGGCATACCCCAAAATGCCCGAAGCATTCACCGAAGCAGAAGCCATGTCCGCTTTTCTAAAAGAAAAAGGCATGGATGCACCGGTCGGGTCCCTGTATGATGAAGGGCTGCGCAAGCGGGTGAAGGAAGGCGAGTTCGACATGCTCATTGCCGTGGGCGGTGATGGCAGTGTGCTGCGGGCAGGACATTTGTGCGCCCCTTCGAATGTGCCCATTTTGGGTGTAAACCTGGGCAGGCTCGGTTTTCTCATCCAGATCGACCGCAAGGAATGGCGTGAATATTTCG
>JBAIYF010000318.1:0-2634 GCA_037916115.1 Anaerolineales bacterium | reverse complement strand
AAGATGTTGGCAAGCGGCAGGTCATGTTTCAGACTAAGCAAATGATTGAGGCGGATCGCCCCAGCCTTCCCGTAGAGTGAAGCGTCTTCCTGTAAAATCTGCTTGATTTCCTCGCACACTTGTGCGTACACCTGGTCAATATCTCCGTGAATGCCTTCGTGTGAAAAATCCGCGATCTTGCGCTCGCGATAGGTTTCATAATACTCATTCGCTCTTTGGATTAAAGCCTTTTCCAACTCCGCAATGGACTTTGGCGCTTCGGGCATTTCTTTCTCTGCCAGGGCTTTTGCCAACGCATCCTTCGCACGGGTAAAGCGGATTCCCTCTCCCTCGATCAGTTCCTGCATGTGACGGAACTCGCGCCGCGCTTCCTGCACATCGTAATAACTAAAGAAGAGGCTTTTCGATTTGGGGAGCAATTGTCCCAGCAACGACTCGATGCCAGGCTCGCCCCAGACCAATACTTCTTCCAATGGGTGTGTTTCGCTGAATAATCCGATCTGCATCTCTCACCGATAAAAAAACAGACCAAACACAAAAGGTTTAGTCTGTTTTTGATTTTACATTACATCCGGCGCCTGAATGTCGAGCAGACGGAGCGCATTGGCAATCGCTTGCTTTGCTGCTGCCACCAACCGCAGACGGGCGTTTTTCACACTTTCATCTTCGGTCTGCAAGACCGGCACGGCATGGTAGAACGAGTGGAAAGCGTTCGCCAGATCATAGGCATACGTCGCCATCACTAACGGACGGTATTCCTCCGCCGACTGCTGAACCTTCTGCGGGAATTGCGACATCTGTTCGATCAACTCGATTTCCTGCTTGGTCAGTTCGTAGTTGAAAGTTGCAGGCTGCAGGTTATAGGTTGATTTCTTCAAAATGGAGTTTGCGCGCACATGGGCATTCTGAATGTACGGACCCGTGCGCCCGTCGAACGCCAGCGCCTCTTCGATGTTGAATACGATGTCCTTGTTGTTGTCCACCGAAAGCATCGAATAGACCAACGCGCCCAAGCCGATCTGCGCGGCGATCTTCTCGCGTTCTTCGGCGGGGATATCTACACTCTTTTCGGCTTCCACAGAAAGTACACGCTTAATAGCTTCGTCGTAGACTTCCTTGAACAAGACCACGCGTCCCTTGCGGGATGACATGGCGCCTTCGGGCAGGCTCACGAAACCATAGCCGAGGTGGTAACACTTTTCAGACTGCGGGAAGCCCCACAGTTTTAGAATGGCGAATGCCTGCTGTAAGTGCAGTGCCTGGCGCGAGTCCACTACGTAGATCGAGCGGTCCACATGATATTGCTCAAACTTCACTTTGGCTAATGCTAGGTCTTTGGTGAGATACAACGTCGTGCCGTCGTTGCGCAAAATGACATTGGTGCGGTACTTTTCTTTGGTCAACCCAAGTTTCTCGTCTATTTTTACGATCACTGCGCCGCCGTTCGGGCGTTCATCGTCCGCGATATTTCTGGCGATCAACTCTTCCACGATCGCCTTCGAGGGTTCGTCCACTTCAGATTCGTAGAACCACACATCCATCTTCACATCGAGCATGTGCAGCACTTCGCGCAGTTCTTCCAAACTCCACTCGCGGGTCACGCGCCAGAGCTCACGCACGTAATCATCGCCCGCGTCCCACTTGCGATACATTTCGCGGCGTTCGGCTTCGTAGGCTTCGCGCTGCGCGGTCTGCTCGGGCGTTTCGTTTTCTTTCTTTTCCAACAACTGATTGGCTTCCACGTACAACTTCAAGAGCCACTGTCCGCGCTCGTGTACGCCTGTGGGTTCCTGTCCCTTGTACAGTTTGTCGTAGATCCACATCACAGTAATCACGCCCAGACCGAGGTCCCCGGGGTACGAGGCGCGGATGGTCTTGTAGCCTGCGAACTCCACCAGCCTCGCCAGCACTTCGCCGAGAATGGTATTGCGCGCATGCCCAATATGGAAAGAGTGATGCGTGTTCGGCTGGGCATACTCGACCATCACCGTTTCGGTCTTCACCGCGCCGCGTCCAAAGTCCGTGCCGCCAGCCAGCACTTCATCAACTACGCGCTGGGCGTATTCGGATGTTTTGAAGTAGACGTTGAGATAGCCTTTCACAGCTTCGATGTGACTAATGCCCGCCACGCTTCCCAACTGACCTTTGACCTGCTCGGCAATTTCCTGAGCCTTTTGCGGCACCGGAACCTTGTTCCCTTTGCCGAGTTTCGCTTCGTTGGCGGCGGTCTGGAAGAAAGACGTGGCAAAGCCCCATTCACCCGAGAAGGGGATGGGCTGCCACTTCAACTCTGCCAGGGCAATGTCGTTGGCAGCGCAGTATTCTTTGATCTTATTTTCGATGAGTTGTTGTTCTTTTTGAAACATGATGCTCTCGATTATATCTACTTTCAACGCTGAAGGCGTGAAATGATTATGGGGTGATATAGGTTTTGTCTTACTATGACACCCCTTCGGGATTTTTCAGGGACTTGAATGCGGTGGGGGGCAGTTTCAACCGCTCGATAACCTGCTCGGCACATTCTTCGGTAGTTAGTTTGGAGGTGTCTAATTCGAGGTCGTATTGGGTGAATTTATGAATGATCTCGTATTGCATTTTGGCTTGCCCGAGTGTGCGGTCTTTGCGGTCTTGTTC
>JBAIYF010000317.1:0-3017 GCA_037916115.1 Anaerolineales bacterium | reverse complement strand
GTGTCTCTGTGTCTCCGTGGTTCAAAATGAATGATTCCTTGCCAAACGAACCCCTACGGGATGACATATTCACACCATGCCTATGTCACCCTTCCGGGGTCCCTCAAATTATTTCTGACATTTCTATAATCAGTTCACTCCTTCGGAGTTTTATCTTACAGTTCTAAGGAAAATATCATGACCTTCGAAAAATCAATCGGAAGTCCACATCATTTTTTTGCCCAACTCGCTGGGAATTGGAAAGGTACAAGCAAGTTATGGCTCGAACCCGATAAATTATCCAACGAAGCCCCCATCGTCGGCACCATCCAACTTGTGTTAGATGGTCGCTTTGCTCTCTTCCTCTACCAATCGTCCATCGAAGGCGAGGCGCAGCACGGCATGTTCACCTTTGGCTACAACACCGAGCTGGACCGCTTCGAAGCCTCCTGGGTCGACTCCTTCCACACCAACACCTCCATCATGTTCTGCACGGGCAACGAAAAAACGAATGGGTTCTTCGTCCTCGGCTCCTACCCCGACCCCAGCGGCGGACCTGATTGGGGCTGGCGTACCGAAGTGAAATTTCAAGATAACGAACTCATCATCACAGCATTTAACATCATGCCGGATGGGATGGAAGCCAAAGCAACAGAATTCGCATTGAAAAAGGTCAAAGTATGAAAATCCTCGTCATCGGTGGAACTCGTTTTCTCGGTCGTCATATCATCACGCTGGCACGCGCCATGCGGCACGAATTAACCCTCTTCAACCGCAACCAGACCAACCCCGGGCTGTTCCGCCGCATTGCCGAAACGATCCAGGGAAACCGTGAAACCGACCTCGACAAACTCGACGGCACATGGGACGTCGTGATTGACACGTGCGGCTATCTCCCGCGTATTGTCCGTAAATCAGCAGAAGCCCTGAAGAGCAAGGTTGGGCGTTATGTCTTCATCTCCAGCGTATCCGTTTATGCAGACTTCAGCAAACCCGGCATCGACGAAAGTTACCCTGTGGGCAAATTAGCTGAAAATACCGAAGAGATCACCGGCGAAACCTACGGACCGCTCAAAGCACTTTGCGAACAGACCGTGCAGGAAGTGTATGGTCCCGATGCAACAATCATCCGCCCCGGGCTCATCGTCGGCCCGCACGACCCCACCGACCGTTTCACCTACTGGCCCGTCCGCATCGCCCGCGGAGGCGACGTCCTCGTGCCCGACCGCCCCGGCGCCATGACCCAGATCATCGATGCGCGTGATGTGGCCTACTTTATCAACCATCTGATCAATGTAAATGTTTCAGGCGTCTTCAATGTCACCGGCAACCCCGTCACACTCAACACGATCTTTGAAACCTGCAAACGCATCAGCCACAGCGACGCCCACTTCAAATGGGCGCCGGTGGAATTCCTCGAAAAGCACCACGTTGAACCGTGGAGCGACATGCCCGCCTGGGTACCCGAAGCAGGCGAAAACGCAGGCATATCGCAAGTGTCCATTAAACAGGCGCTGCAAGCCGGGCTTACCTTCACCCCGCTTTCCAAAACCATTCAAGACATTTACGAATGGGAAACCGAACGCCTGCCCGGAAGCCCGCTCAAAGCCGGGTTGAATCCTGAACGAGAAAAAGAACTTTTGGAACTGCTAAGCCATGTTCAATAAGATCCTCATCGCCAACCGCGGCGAGATCGCCATCCGCATCATGCGTGCCTGCCGCGAACTCGGCATCCAAACCGTCGCCGTTTACTCCGAAGCGGATAAGAACGCCCAGCACGTTCAATTTGCAGATGAAGCCGTTTTCATTGGCAATGCCTCCCCAAAAGAATCTTATTTAAATATGGAGTCCCTCATCCGAGCCGCTCTCGACTCAAAAGCCGATGCCGTTCACCCGGGCTATGGCTTCCTCTCAGAGAACGCCTCTTTCGCCGCCGCAGTGGAATCAGCCAACCTGACCTTTATCGGACCCTCAGCCGCTTCGATCCGCGCGATGGGCGATAAAGCCGAATCAAAAATTCTGATGAAAAAAGCAGGGGTGCCCACTGTCCCCGGGTACGAAGGCTTGGAAAGCTACGACGAATTCAAGAAAGCCGCGAATGAAATTGGCTATCCCGTTCTGGTCAAAGCCGCGGCAGGCGGAGGCGGCAAAGGCATGCGCGTGGTCAACGCCGAAAGCGAGTTGAAAGAAGCCATCGAACTCGCACGCCGCGAAGCCCTCAACGCCTTTGGGGATGAACGTCTGCTGATCGAAAAATATCTTGCCGAAGCACATCACATCGAAATTCAAGTCTTTGGTGACAAACACGGCAACCTCGTCCACCTTTTCGAACGTGAATGCTCCGTGCAGAGACGTCACCAAAAGATCATCGAAGAATCCCCCTCTCCCCTGCTCACCCCTGAACTCCGCACTAAGATGGGTGAAGCCGCAGTCAATGCGGCAAAGGCAGTTGGCTACTACAACGCAGGCACCGTCGAATTCATCTTCGACCCAAAACTTGCCCTGAGCGGAGGTGAAGGGTTCTACTTCCTCGAGATGAACACCCGCCTGCAAGTGGAGCACCCCGTCACCGAACTCGTCACCGGGCTAGACCTCGTCCACTGGCAGATTCGCATCGCAGCAGGAGAGAAATTCCCCTTCACCCAAAGCGACCTGCATCAACACGGGCACGCCATCGAGTGCCGCATCTACGCCGAAGACCCATCGACCGGATTTTTGCCTAGCACCGGCAAACTGCTGCAATTCATCCAACCGCAAGGACCCGGCATCCGCGTGGACTCAGGGTTTGCGGCGGGCGACGATGTCACCCACTTCTACGATCCCCTGCTGGCAAAACTCATCGTCTACGCTGGCAATCGCGAAGATGCCATCAAGCGCATGCAGAATGCGCTCAACGATTTCATTGTTCACGGTGTGGTGACGAATATTGACTACATGCGCGCTGTTTTAGAAACGGACGATTTCAAGCAAGGCAAAGTCTCCACACGCTGGGTCGAGACCAAATTTGGCGAGTGGGCTGTCCCTCAGCCTGAACTTCA
>JBAIYF010000316.1:0-2676 GCA_037916115.1 Anaerolineales bacterium | reverse complement strand
CCTCCTGATGTTGATCATCCGTGATTACATCGACTCCGCTCAGCCGGTTGGCTCGAAGCGGTTGGCGGAGCACTACCACATCAACCTGTCGTCGGCGACCATTCGCAACGAGATGGCGGCACTTACTGAAATGGGCTACCTGCGCCAGCCGCATACCTCCGCCGGGCGCGTGCCCACCGAAGAAGGCTACCGCTACTTCGTCAGCGAGATGATGCACAGCGCCGAACTGCCCGAAACCGTTCAGCACACCATCTCGCACCAGTTCTACCAATCGCGCCCCGAGCTTGACCAATGGATGACCCTCGCGGCGTCCATCCTCGCGAACCAATCGCAGGGCGTTTCAGTTGTCGCTGCGCCGCACGTCGAGACGACCAAATTCAAACACGTCGAACTGATCTCCACCCAAGGCAGGCAAGTGCTCATGGTGTTGGTGATGATCGGTGGGGAAGTGTCGCAGCAGATTTTGACGTTGGCAGAACCCGTTGCCCAGGAGCGACTCAGCGGAACAGCAGCGCGTCTTAACGGACTTTTAGCTGGTCAGACCGCCCAAGCCATTTCCACGCTGACGGCTCGCCCCGACCCGCTCGATCAGGACATCCTTCTGCTCATCTCGCGGGACATGCGCCGCATGGCAGAGAAAGCCTCCGGCGAGATCTACACCGACGGCTTGACCAACATTTTGGGCGAACCCGAATTCTCCGAAATGGACGGTCCGCGGCGGGCGTTGAAAATTTTTGAAGAACCCGCCACCTTGCAAGACCTGCTGGCAAAAACCACCAGCAACAGCAACGTCGGCGCATTGCAGGTGCTCATCGGCGGCGAAGGCGAATACGATGACCTGCGTCAGTGTAGTTTGGTCATCGCCCGTTACGGAGTTCCCGGCATGGCAACGGGGGCGCTGGGCGTGCTCGGTCCCATGCGCATGGCATACTCGCGGACAATTCCAACCGTGAGATTCGTGGCTGGGTTGTTGAGTGATTTAGTGAACGATAATATTTCTGGTGAGTAAATTTCATGTCATTGCGAGGGCGGTGTTCTTCCGCCCGAAGCAATCTCATGGCAAGTTGGAGATTGCTTCGTCGCAAAGGGCAAGAACGCTCCTCGCAAAGACGGTAGACTACTACGAGAGTGAGACACATGGCAGAAGAAGTGAACAAGCAGGAAGAAAACGAAGAGACTCAAGCCGCAGCGGAAGCAAAGGCTGAGACGACCGAGCAAGCTCCCGGCGACGCGGAGCGTGAGGCGTTGATCCAGCAGTTGAAAGAGGCTGAAGCGAAGATCGTCGAATATAAAGACGGTTGGGCGCGGACTCAGGCAGATTTCCAAAATTTCCGCAAGCGCATGGAGCGCGATAACGAGACGTTCAAGGTTTCGACAAAGGGCGACATCATCAAGAAGGTGCTGCCTGTGCTCGATGATCTGGAACGCGCTCTGCAAAACCGCCCCGCTGAAGATGCCTGGGCGAACGGCATTGAGTTGGTGGCACGCAAGTTCCAGAATATTTTGGATATGGAAGGCGTGAAGAAGATCGAAGCGAAGGGTGCGGCGTTCGACCCGAATTTCCATGAAGCGATTTCGCATGAACCATCTGAAGAAGTGGAAAGCGGGCATGTGATCGATGTTGTTCAGAACGGTTATGTGATTGGCGAGCGGGTGATCCGCCCGGCATTGGTGCGAGTAGCGCAGTAAAAATCATTTCGTCATTGCGAGGGCGGTGTTTTTCTGCCCGAAGCAATCTCATGGCACGGTGGAGATTGCTTCGTCGCAAAGAGCAAGAGCGCTCCTCGCAATGACGATTTCATAGGAGAAATCATGGCAAAGATCATTGGTATTGACTTAGGCACGACAAACTCGGTGGCGGCGGTGATGCAAGGCGGCGAACCGATCGTGATCCCATCGGCGGAAGGGGAGCGTTTGGTTCCTTCTGTGGTGGCGATGAATAAGAATAACGAACGTTTGGTGGGACGTGTGGCGCGCAATCAGGCGATCACCAACCCGCAGAATACGATCTTTTCGGTGAAGCGCTTTATGGGACGCAAAAGCGGCGATGCCGAAGTGGAACGCACCAAGAAGCGTGTGCCCTATGCTGTAACCGAAGCCGCGAACGGCGACGTGCGCGTGCAACTTGGCGGCAAGGATTATTCCCCGCCGGAAGTTTCGGCGATGATCCTGGCGAAGATCAAGGCGGATGCCGAAGCTTATTTGGGTGAGACCATTACACAGGCTGTCATTACCGTGCCTGCTTACTTCAACGATGCCCAGCGTAACGCGACCAAAGACGCGGGCAAGATCGCAGGCTTGGAAGTGCTGCGCATCATCAACGAACCGACGGCTTCTTCGCTGGCATATGGCTTGGACAAGAAGAAGAATGAAGTCATCTGCGTGTATGACCTCGGCGGCGGTACGTTCGATGTGTCCATTTTGGATGTGGGCGACGGTGTGTTCCAGGTCCGCGCCACGAGTGGTGATACCTTCCTCGGCGGCGATGACTTTGACCTGCGCATTATGGATCATCTGATTGCCGAGTTCAAAAAGGACAACGGCATTGACCTGCACAACGACCGTCAGGCGCTGCAGCGTTTGAAGGAAGCCTCCGAAAAGGCGAAGATCGAGCTTTCGACCGTGATGCAGACCGAGATCAACCTGCCTTATTTGACTGCGGATGCGAGTGGTCCC
>JBAIYF010000315.1:0-4590 GCA_037916115.1 Anaerolineales bacterium | reverse complement strand
CCCTCGCAGCTGGTCGTGCTTTTATTCGCGGTGAAAGCTACGCAGACGCCGCTCAGGATCTGGCTCTTGCCAACGGGTATGACAATAACGGCACAACCAATACGGTCACTGTCAATAAACCACCCGCAAGCGGTGTATATGCCGGAAACAACGAGTATATTCAAGTCATCATCGTCTCCCGCTACCAGACCGGTTTTGCGCGAGTGGTCGGCATCAACCAGATGACCAACACCGTAGAAGCGGTTGCGCGTGTGATCCCATCCAAAAAGGTCAACCTGTTCGATGGATCTGCCGTGGTCGGTTTGAGCCCGCATGATTGCAAAGCAATTACATACCAGGGGAATGCCAACACCACCATTACCGGAACCGGTATTTACGTCAATTCAGATTGCGCACAATCGGCATTCTTCAACAACAGCTCCGCGGCAAAACTCACTGCACCATCGATGTGCTCGGTCGGCGGAATTACCTATGAGCCAAGCGCCATCAACATCCCCGGCAATAAACTGGCAACCGGTTGCGAACAATACACCTATCCATCGGATGAGTACGTTATGCCCCTGCCGGAATGTACGACCAACGCAGTAAAATCGGGCAACACCATGTCACCTGGGCTTTATAGCAGCAATCAAGCATTCCCACCCAATGGTGTCACTGTCCTACAACCGGGTATTTACTGTGTGGATGCAAACTTCACGATCAATGGCGGCGATACTCTCTCAGGTAGTAATGTTGTCATCTACATGATGGATGGTGATGTAACCTGGAACGGTGGTGCAACGATCAACCTGAGCGCGCCTACCACTGGTCCATTCAAGGGTCTGTTGCTTTACTCGCCCTACGAAAATGCTGCCACAGTCAAGATCAATGGCAGTTCAACGTCCTCGTTCCAAGGCACCTTCCTGGCGCCCTCGTCTGCCATTCAGGTAAACGGTTCAGGTAACAATACCGGTATCGATGGGCAGATCATCGGTTATACGGTCGATCTCTCCGGCACAAGCGACACCAAGATCAACTTTGATGCCAGCAAGAACTACGAAGCCACAACGCCGCCCTTCCTTGAATTGACCAAATAAACTTATAAAGAATAGCGCCCTGCTTTTTACAGCAGGGCGCTATTCTTTTAACGCGTCTGAAACAAAAAGGGGCACAATCCCTTTTGGGTATTTTCACTTTTTCTGGAAAGAACCACCGGCCGCCCCAATGCTTTTTCAATAAGAGCCGTATCCATTTTACAAATTTCCGGGTGCGATTCGATGATTTGCGCATAAGGGCATCGTCCCGGAATGACGCGGGGGCCGCCCGCCCCTGCCTCCCAGCGGGCTTGATAATGCATCTCGTTCAGTTTTTCAATAAGAAGGGGAAGCCGCTTGTTCATGGGTAGACCCTCGAATTGAGATGTATCCAGGACGAGACGCGCCACCGCCTCCATACTCAACGTGGAGCCTGCCACCGTCAAAACAGCCTGAGCCAACGCGGACAGATTATCTCCCAACGCCGCCTGCGAAAGCGAATAAACCTTCTCTGGTCGCCCCCTGCTCTCGCGGTTTTTCAGCGCCGTCATCTCCACGCGCCCATCGGAGCACAACACGGATAGATGATGGCGCACATTCGGCGCAGACAGTTTCAACGCGCGCGCGATCTCCCGCGCCGAAGCGGAGCGGGTCTTTTTGAGGTGGGCAAGAATTCTTTGTCGGGAGGTGTTCATAAAATTTTCTTTCGATATTTCTCAGTACACGGAAGACGCGAACATCACGGATTTTTATCGAAGATTTCTCGGCTCTAGCGAGCTACGCCTGCCAGCCTAAAACGTGGACAAAACCCCGAAGGGGTGCAACGATTATAGAAATCCATGCAATATACAAGTTCAACCCCGAAGGGGTGGCATAGCCCCCCGGCAACAGCGGAGGAAACACCATCAGAAAGCCGAGGCAAGCCCAAGGTCGGGAATGAGGCGTTGCGTCGGGTTATGTCATTTGTCAGGCATGATTATACTCACAATCTTATTTTTGCAAATATATTTTTTCATAATTCCGTTGACGTATTCCACCTGCGTGCTATAATCTGACAACTTGTGAAGGAAAACACCATTTTTCATGTCGCTTAATTGGGAAGCCACCTACGCCATTGCGATGGAATTACGTCGCACCCATAAAGATGTGGATATTGAAAATGTGACCCTTCAACAAATTTACAGGTGGACGCTTGAACTTTCGGAATTTGAGGATGATGCCGCTCTAGCGAACGACGACATCCTATATGCAATCTACCAAGACTGGTACGAGGAGCACATCCATGGAAGAAACAAAGAATAAGTACGAAGGCTTGAACCTGCCGAACTACAACATCCCCGAAGATATTCAGAACGTGGTTTCGATCACTACCATCGACCGCCTTTATAACTGGGGACGCCGCTGGTCGGTGTGGCCGCTGGTGTTCGGTTTGGCTTGCTGCGCCATCGAAATGATCGCCGCGCAAACCGCACGCTACGACATGGCGCGCTTTGGTATGGAAGTCATGCGCCCCACCCCGCGTCAGGCAGACATGATGCTGGTCTCCGGCACCGTCACCAAGAAAATGCTGCCCTCCATCATCCGCTTGTACAACCAGATGCCCGAACCCAAGTATGTTGTGGCAATGGGTGCTTGCGCTTCGAGCGGCGGACCTTTCAAGGAAGGCTACAACGTCGTTGCGGGCATCGATAAATTTTTGCCTGTGGATGTGTACATCCCCGGCTGCCCTCCCACCCCACAGGCGTTGATCGCCGGTTTGATGAAATTGCAGGAAAAGATCGACAAGCAATCCATCAAGAAAGTTCGTTGGTACGAAAAAGGCAAGGTTGATTCCAACTACGTGCCCATGCCCATCCTCGGACCGGATCTCATCGACGTGCGCCGCAGCAAGGAATTTGAAGCCGCCGCCGCTCCCAAACAGGAAGGTGCATAATGACCGCCCCCGCCTCCACCTCGACCATTGACCTGGTCGCTCGTTTCCCAGACTTTGTCACCGCCGACACCCGCCCCGGGTTCTCCGGCTTTATCGTCAAAAAAGAAAACCTCGTGGAAGTTGCCACCGCCCTGCGTGATGAGTTCAGCTTTGACCTGCTCTCCTCCGTCACCGGCGTGGACTATATCGCCGAGAACAAAATGGAAGTGGTCTATCACCTCCATCGCACCACGGGCGGACCTGGCTTGGTTATCAAGACTCAGGTGGACCGTGTAGACCCCGTTGAAGTGCCATCGCTTTATCACGTTTGGCTTGGCGCCGATTTTCAGGAACGCGAAGCCTGGGACTTGATGGGCATCAAGTTCACCGGTCACCCCGACCTGCGCCGCATTTTGATGTGGGAAGGCTTCGAAGGTCACCCGCTCCGCAAGGATTACAAGGAAGCCTTCTACGAAGAAGATGTGAAACCTTACAAGAGCCGCTGGCCTGAGGGTAACCACACTTATGCCGAGTTCAAGAACCCCTTCCGCGATAACGTCAAACTGCCTGAAGGCTTCAGCCTCGACAACTACCAACCGCAGACGGAAGATCAACTTTATTTTTCACTCGAACGCTCCAGCATGAGAAATGACGCGGGGCATGAAAAAGAATTAGGCGACCATATGGTCGTCAACATGGGTCCGCATCACCCCTCCACTCACGGCGTGCTGCGCGTGGCTGTGGAACTTAACGGCGAGACCATCACCAGCCTCAAGCCGGTCATGGGCTACCTGCATCGCAATCACGACAAGATCGGCGAGCGCAATACCTTCCTGCAGATCATGCCCTACACCGACCGCCTCGATTACTTCAATTCGATGGCGAATAATTTTGGGTATGCCATCACCGTTGAGAAGTTGATGAAGATCCCCGTGGCGGAACGCGCCGAGTACATCCGCGTGATCATGGCGGAACTCAGCCGTATTCAGAACCACCTGGTCTTCATCGGTATGCTCATCAACGACCTCGGCTCAATGTACACCCCGTCGCTGTACGCCTTTGAAGAACGCGAACTGATCCTCGACATCTTTGAAGCCGTCTCCGGCGCTCGCATGATGTGCAACTACTTCCGCTTTGGCGGTGTGGTGCGCGATGTGCCTGATTATGTGATGCAGAAGATCAAGGACCTGGTCCACGAGCGCCTGCCCGCCAAGACCGATGAAATGGAACGCTTCCTCAACGAGAACGAAGTGTTGGTTGCCCGCTTGAGAGGTGTCCATGTGCTCAATGCGGAAGAAGCCATCAGCCATTCGGTGACGGGACCTTGTCTCCGTGCCGCTGGTGTGCCGTATGACCTGCGCCGCGCCGACCCGTACTCGGTCTATGATCGCTTCGACTTCGATGTGGCGGTCCGCCATAACGGCGATATGTATGACAACTATCTGATCCGCTTCGATGAAATTCGACAGTCGCTGCGCATCTTGGAACAGGCTCTTAAACAAATCCCGGGCGGACCGATCAACTCGCAGAAACCACAGTATCAGGTCCGTGTCCCGGCGGGTGAGGCGTACGGTCGCGTCGAATCCCCGAAGGGTGAACTCGCCTACTATGTCGTCTCGAACGGCAAGCCAAATCCCTATCGCTATCATGTCCGCGCGCCTTCTT
>JBAIYF010000314.1:0-19645 GCA_037916115.1 Anaerolineales bacterium | reverse complement strand
GAACTGCTTGGGAGCGCCACCGTGGCGCTGGCAGGGTTGGAAAGAATTGTGCCGCCATTGGAACTTGCTCTTGCGGAATTGATCACTACTCCGGTTCCAGAGTCACGATCTGCCTGGGTGACCATATATTCACCAGTACAGGTTGTGGTCGCACCGGGTGCCAATGAACTCGAGGATGAGCAGACGATGTTTGTTGCAATGCTATCTGTTATTCCATAGGGTGCATTCAGGTTGGTGGTACCAACGTTTTGCAGAGTGTAGGTATAGGTTATTTTCTGCTGCAGGTTGGTTGGCGGGTCAAGTGTTGTCAGCGTGGCAGAGATGGATAAGACAAGCGGCGCCGTAGGTACGGTCACTTCTGCGGAATTAGATGTAACGGTGTTGTTATTGCCGTATTTGGCTGTGGCGGTTGCAATATTTTTTACATTTCCGTTCGAGACGTCCGTAGCCGTAACGGTATACGAGCCTGTACAGGTCGTGGATGCGCCGGGGCTGAGCGGGCTGGTGGCGCTGGAGCAATTGATCTGGTTCGACGGGATCTTGTTATCCGTGATGGTGTACGGACTGGTCAATGTGGCTGTACCGGTATTCTTTAGGGTGTACGTATAGGTAATGACCGTTCCGGCATTGGCGGCAACAGCAGGCGAGGCGGTCTTTGTCAAACTCAGGGAAGCAGTTTGTGCCAGAGTGAGAGTCACTGGCACAGTGTTGGAGATGGTTTCCGTTGCACTGGCAGATACAGCGGTGGAAACGCTGCCGTTGGTTACATCTGCCGCGCTTATTTTGTAGGTTCCGGTGCAGCTATAGGTTTGCCCGATCAAGAGGGAGTTCGGGGCGCCGCCGCAAGATACTGTGGATATGGTGTCAGTAATGGTGAATGGACCGGTAAGGGTTACATTCCCATTGTTTTGGATCGTATACGTGAGCGTGATGGTTTCTCCTGCCGTGCTGTACGTTGACGACGAGGGGGATACCGATAAAAGCATCGAACTGCCCGGCGCCCAACTGACCGCTTCCGGGTCTACACCAATGGCGACACTGCGCAGGATGGTGCGTTCTGCCGAGCTGGTGATGGTGAAGCCCTGCCACGAGGGAACGATTCTAACGATCGGCTGCCAGGTCGCTGAGACCTGGATTTTGATACGGTCGCCGGTTCGGAGAGTACTGTCGTTTATGGAATTGCAGGTATTCGATGTAGGGGAGGAATTAATGCCCGGAATGCTGACCACATTTCCGCTGGAGTCCAAACCGCGGTCATACGTGATATAGATGTTATTAAAGGTATTGATAAAGGCAACATTGTTTACCGCCGCAATGATGCCATTGCAGTCACGGTAATACGGGATTCCATTGTCGCTCAAGCCTGTGGCAGAGCCGTAACGGGCAGCCTGGCGGGCGGCGGTAATGGTGGACCCATAAATAAACAATAACCGCCCCACCTCCAAGAGACCATAGACGATTAACAACAGTGCAGGCAGTACTAGGGCGAACTCAACCATGCCCTGCCCAACAGATTTGCGTTTGCGCTTTGGGGGTTGGAGCAATCTATGATCTGATGTAAGAATGTTCTTATGATTTTGCATTTCATTGACCTCATTAACAAAAACGAACCGGACGTTTTTTTGCCAGGTTCGCGGTGAAGCAGGTGTAGTGTGGGGCTATTGTGGCTTTGGCGATCTGGCGTGAGTCGCCAACAATGTGGCATACGACGAATTTCAGTGTGTGCTACCCAATATTTCTATACACATTTTATCATAACGCATTAATCAGGTTTCTCTTCAACTTTGTTAGTTTACAGCAGCTGATTCACAGGTTAAACAAATAAAATTGCAAGGTTGCTTTGAGCTCTGCATCTCATAATAAGTTCTCGTGCTTCGAAAAAACACATCTGCCTATTTTATTTGTCTGCTGGGGTTCTAAAATTACATTTCCGTGACCATTCCATGACTATTCCGGCTTCATTTCGATCTGGGCTGTTTCAATATCGGCTGCTTTGAGGAAGTTCGCCGCATTTTCATCGGAGCGGTATGCCACACTGTACACAATGCGGGTAATGCCGGCATTGATCAACGCTTTGGTGCAATTGATGCACGGCAGGTGGGTAACATAACAGGTTGCGCCCTTGGTGGAAACCCCATGCAACGCCGCCTGAATAATGGCATTCGTCTCGGCATGGATGGTGCGCACACAATGACCGTCCACCATCAAGTGACCAACCTCGTCGCAGTGTTCCTGCCCGGCGGGTGAGCCGTTGAACCCGGTGGTCAGGATGCGCTTCTCACGCACAAGCACGCAGCCGACGAACGCCCGGTCGCAGGTGCTGCGTTCGGAAACAGCAAAGGCAATTTTCAGAAAGTACGAATCCCAGTCAGGGCGCATGCTTCACTCCAATTTTTTTCTTTCATTTTAATGGACACGCCCAGTGGACTGTATCCCTCAATGGGGGGAATACGGCTCAGGCGTGGACCCAGGCTTGATAGCCAGAAACAAGCCCCCGCTTCGAGTGAGGCGGGGGCTTGTCCATTATCTTCTTATTCCACTGTGACTGATTTTGCCAGGTTGCGAGGCTGGTCCACATCCAAACCGCGGATGGCGGCAATGTGATATGCCAGTAACTGCAACGGCAGGACGGTTGCCACGGGCGAAAGCATCCACGGCGCATCGGGGATCCACAGCACGTGATCTGCCATATCGCGGACGAGTTCATCGCCTTCGGTGGCTACTGCGATCACCATGCCGCCGCGCGCCTTTGCCTGCTGGATCTGCGAGATCATCTTCTCGTGCCAGGGGTCTTTGGGCGCGATGCACAGCACCGGCATTTCCTGATCGATCAACGCAATGGGACCATGCTTCATTTCGCCTGCCGGGTACCCTTCGGCGTGGATGTACGAAATTTCCTTGAGCTTGAGCGCGCCTTCGTAGGCGATCGGCATATTGATGCCGCGCCCCAGATACAAACAACCCTTGATGTCCTTGAGGGCATGCGCAACCTTTTCGATCTCTGCTTCGCTGTCCAGTACCCGCCCGGCGAGGTCGGGCACAAGGCGCAGGTCTGCCACCAGTTGGCGGCGGGTCTTATCGTCGATGACGCCGCGCATATCTGCCAGCAGGATGGCAAGCATGTACTGGTCTACGAGTGGGGCGGTGAACGCCTTGGTGGATGCCACACCGATCTCAGGACCGGTCTGCATGGAGATGTAACCGTCGGCAACGCGCATGGCTTGTGAGCCGATGGCATTGACAATACTCCAGATGATGCCGCCCTTCTTGCGTCCTTCTTCCATGGCGGCGAGAGTGTCGGCAGTTTCGCCCGATTGCGAAATGGCAAGGATGACCGTGTTCTCATCCACGATCGGGTCGCTGTAACGGAACTCCGAACCGATCACCACTTCCACAGGGATGCGGGCGATCTTCTCAATGAGGTATTTGCCGACCATACCGGCGTATGCGGCAGTGCCGCAAGCGGTGATGTAAATACGCTGGATTCTTTTTGCCAGTTCGGGCGTGAGGTTTAACTCCGGCAGGCGGATGCGCCCTTCATTGAAATCCACGCGCCCGGCAAGCGTGTCTGTCAATGCGCGCACTTGCTCGTGAATTTCCTTTTGCATAAAGTGGCGGTATTCGCCTTTCTCAGCAGAGACTGCGTCGAACGCAATATTATGCACTTCAGGCTGCACCAGTTCACCCTCAAGGGTTTCGATGCGAACGCTGTCCTTGGTCACTACCACCATCTGCCTTGATTCAAGGAAGATCATCTTGCGGGTGTGTTCCAAGATCGCAGGAATGTCTGAAGCGAGGAAGTTTTCGCCATCTCCAAGCCCCACCACCACGCCGCCAGCGTTGCCAATGCGTGCTGCAATGATCTTGTCTGGCTCGTCTGGCGAGATCAGCAAAACCACATTCGCGCCTTCGATCTGCTTGAAAGTTCGGCGCGCGGCTTCTTCAAATGAAATGCCCGCAGACTTGTGATTCTCGGCAAGATGAACAATGGTTTCGGTATCGGTGTCTGAATTAAAGACCACACCTTCCGAACCAAGCTCGTCCTTCAATTCCAAAAAGTTTTCCACAATGCCGTTATGAACGACCACCATCCTGCCGCTGTTGCTGACATGCGGGTGGGCGTTTCGCGCCGAGGGCGCTCCGTGGGTTGCCCAGCGGGTATGCCCAATTCCGGGCGCGCCATTTAACGGCGACTTGCTCACAAGGTCGACAAGCTGCTGCAGTTTACCTGCATCACGCCGCACTTCGATCTTGTCATTATTGATGACGGCAACGCCCGCCGAGTCATATCCTCGGTATTCAAGGCGCTTTAAGCCGTTAAGAATGATCGGAGTCGCATCACGCGGCCCGACATATCCAACGATTCCACACATTAGGGGATTCCTCCAGTTGTTTTGAAAATGAGGGATGAAGAACCAGGCGGTTCGAACAAAACCGACGCCTGCTCCTGCAACCCGATGTTTTGCCACACCTTGAGTTTTGACTCCGCAGTTGCCTGCGGGATTTGTGTTCAAGGTTCCATTGGAGGGAAAGGATGACGGGTGATGGCATACCCGGAAGGCTTCCGCTGATCTTTCGATTTTCAGGCGCTGCGCGCCCTTAACTCCATTTTGCAATGGAGAACCTTCGTCCTCGTCAACCCGGCATAAAACCGGGTTCATGCGCTGACTTTCCCATGTTGATTTGTTCCGTACACCTCCTTTTGTTTTGAGCGGGCAAAATTATACCGTAAAACCCGCGGCGGGTTTTACTTGATCAGTACCACCTCGGGCATGCTGAGGGTGTCCCAATTCTGCTCGTCCTTGTAATTGATTTCAACATTTTCGGTCCCATCGACCTCAATGTAATACCCGATGATCTGACTATGATACGCAGCGCCTTTGATGTTATCCATCCCGTTGATGCGAATATCCCCGGCAGGCGCAAGGATCGTGCCCATGTATTTGGAGGCGTCACTTCCGTTGAGGGCAATGATGCCATTATTGTCTGGGGGCATATAGATCAGCAAACCTTCGAACCCGCCGGATTTTGGCGCACTCAGGTCAATGTCTGCATCACTGTTTCCAACCTTGAAATCACCATCTTCCATAAAAATGGTGATGCCATTTCCCTCAAGCGGACCATTGATAATGAAATCATCCTGCAGGCAATAGACGCCTGAGTCCAGATGTGTTACACCCTCTGGCGGGAAGACGCCTTCTTCCCATGTGCCGGGTGTGACGGTAAGACTTTCCTCGTCAAACTTTGCGATCTTGTCGCCGCAGCCGCCTTTGGGCATTTTATACGGCAGGGGATATGGGACAGGCGCCATCCCGGTTTCAACCGGATATGGGGTGATAAGCCTCGTGTTGCGGATATCTGCCCCGCCAACAACAGTAATACGACCATTATCCATGGCACGGATGCTGCCGCCTCCGCGCGTCATCAAGGCACATTTTGAATTGTTTGAATTTACGAATAATCCGCCGCCGATCAAGGTGAGGGTCGCTTCGTTGTGTATCCAAAATGCGATGTTGTTATCGCACTTGGACTTTGGCGCAAGACTGACGAGTGCATAACCTGGGAACATTTCGCCCATTTCAGAAGGCTTGGACTGTGAAACAACATTTGCCACACTGGTGATGCTTGGAATACCAACCACCCTGGCGAAATACGTTGGCATGCGCGAGGTGATGATTACCTCAATGTACTCCGAATTTCCGGCGTATGGACCGCTCAGTGGCGGCGTGTTCAATTCCACGATATTTGTGGTGCCGTTGTTGTCGTAACCGTTCGCAGCGGCGGTGGCAAGTGCGGCGGCGCGCCAGTTCCCGCCCTCAATACGTGTCAGCGCTGCGGTTAATGCTGCAGCAGAGGCGGCAGTGTCTGCGCGGCGGCTGTCGATATAGGCGCTGGTACCGTCAATGGCAAGCGCAGATGCGCCCAGCAGCCCAATAATGGAAAGAACAATAATGATGATGGCTTGCCCACGTTCACTGTTTTTTGGTGGATTTGAATTTTGTTTTGCTTTCATGGTTCTCACTTCACTTGCAAGGCGGTTGCAGAATGACATTTGCTGCAGTTGCGGTCATGCGGATCGTATCCGAGCCGACAATTGTCCCAATGAACGGCATAAGGAAGGGGTAATCATAACTGACCCGAACTTCAATATAATTCGCAGTGCCTTTTGTGACACCCTGACATTCCCTTCCTTTGACATTGATCTCCACTTTGACTGCATCGGTATCCCGCAGGTTGATGGGTGATGAAAAGACCTCATCCTCTCCTCGCAGAAGGATATTTCTTGCGCGGTTCTCGATCTCTGCCTTGTTTCCCGGTGCCCAGGATGCGTAGAGCGCTCCTTCTTGCGCGGCATCTCTCATGATCGAATAGGAAAACAGCGCCATACCAAAATCGAACGTACCAAGCAATATAAGGATGATCAACGGCAGGCTGATCGCCAGCTCAACCAGACTTTGCCCTTGTTCGTTTGACTTCGCGTTTATTTTGGTCATTTTCAATTTCTTGAGTCAACAGGATAGTTGGTACATCCGGGATTGCCAATGTTGATAATAATGCGCTCTGTTCCATCCTGAATGACATAATTCGTGTTAAAGAAGAATTCAATACGCGAGGGTCCCACTGGGATGGAGGGGTAATAGGCAGAAATGAATGCTTGAGGGGCGAAGAGACTGCCCGCCCAGGTTTGCTCGGCAAAACGGATCTGTCGAAGCTGCAGAGAGGGATCACCGCCTGTATCGTGGTTCCATTCCACGTAGATCGAAGCGGTGTTCAAAACATGCTCAGTATTATTGTAAATATCCATATACATCACATTGTCATCAAACACCAATGGACCGTGTTCCACGGCAAATTCTCCGGTACATTGGATCGCAGTCGGGGTGGCTGGCGGGATGGGTGTGCGTGTTGGAGTGATGGACGGCGTAAGAGTCAGTGTTGGCAGCATGGTACTGGTCGGCGTGCGCGGGAATGCAGTTCGTATCGCTTCATAAGTCAAATTGAAAGTCGGCTGCGGCGTGCGAGAGGGTCCCTGGGTGACCGGAGCCGCCTTTGAAGGGGTTGCTGTTTCGGCTTTGAACCCGGTGGGGAATGCAGACCCAAAAATGGGAACGGAGATCAAAAAGGTGCGCGCATTCGCCGATACAACTTCCAGCGGCTCAATGTTGACAATCGACAAGATAGGTTCATAAGAGACTTTGACCTGCACAATGATGCGGTCGCCATTGCGTATGATCCCATCTCCGATGGGACAGGTATTTGCACCGGGGTCAGGGTCGACATTTGGGATGGGTATTTGGTTGCCGTCTTTGGTTACGCCGCGGTCATATGTGATATTGATTTCTTCAAAATCAGTCAGAATGGCAGAGCGATTTGCAGCATCACGGATGCCTTCACAGTCTTGATAGTATGTATAGTCGCCTTCAGGCTGCCCACTCCCGGCGCCATAGCGTGCCGCCTGACGCGACGCATTTGCCACGGATGCAAAAATAAAGATCAGCCGGGATAATTCCAGAATGCCATAGATCAGGGCGATCAGGACAGGAAGTGCAAGCATGAATTCCACCATGGCTTGCGCACGTTTGGATTTTTGATTACGAGAGTGCTGCTTATTCATTTGTTGGTAAATGTTCAATTGGGTAAGATTGAGCGAATTATTTCAGGAAAATAAACAAAAAGTGCTGCGCCCAGAATGAAATAAGGACCATACGGGATGAAAACCATGAGGGCATTTGAATTGTATCGTTTTGTGGCGAGCATGCCTGCCACAAGCAGTAGACTGAACACACCGCCAAGCAATACACTCACCAGTACCATAAACCAGATCAGGGACTTGCCCACAAGCAAACCAAGCACAGTCACAAGAATGACATCTCCCTGACCGAGGGCTTCTTCATCGTCCACTTCAAATCCCTGCGCCTGTAATCTTCTCGCGCGCAGTTTTGTAAACAGCACACCGAAGAAGTAAAAGGTCAGCATGATGAGCAGTCCATAGAGCCCGCCCAGAAGGGAGTCTACAAGCCCATAGGCAACCGTACCAAGCGTCAGTGTCAGCAAAGAGCCGGCAATGCTGGTCGGGTGCAGGATCAGGCGATGTTCCATATCTACAACGAAGACAACGCCAAAATAGATCAGCAATAACGCCCCTGCCCAATAACCGCCAAACCGGGTCGGGGGTGTAGAGTACAGGTAGATGTTCATGGCAACCATTGCCGCCTGCACCAGCCAAACCCGGGCGCCACGCTTATGTCCATTGGCGCATGGTTGGAACAGAAGATAACTTCTTAATGAATAGTTTTCACCACAGACTGTGCAAGCCGGTACACTAAACTTCCGAGTGACCGGCAAAACATCAGAAAGATAGTTGACCATCCATCCTGTAAACCAGCCAATGATAAGGGGAAAGACCCATTCTATAAGCATGGATTCATTATAATTCCAATTTTTCAAGTAAGTAAAACGCCTGCACATGTAAACAACTTGCAATGTTGTTGGCGCAATCTTGGGAACGACATTACAATTTCACAGACAGGAGATAAATAAATGGAAGAATTTTTGATCGAAGGCGGGGTGCCTTTGCATGGTGAGGTCACCCCTTCAGGCAACAAGAATGCGGCATTGCCGTTGTTGGCTGCCTGCCTCTTAACCTCGGAGCCGGTTATCATGCGAAATATTCCCCGCATCCGTGATGTGCATGCCATGCGGAGACTGATCGAGAGCCTTGGCTCGGTTGTGGAGGAGTTGGATGAGCACACCTGGCGGATCACTACAAAGGAACTCACCGCTTCGCACCTCGACCCGGACCTGTGTCGAAAAATCCGGGCGTCTATCCTCGTTGCAGGTCCTGTCCTTGCCCGTGCAGGTGGATTAAAACTCCCGCCTCCGGGCGGCGATGTGATAGGGCGCCGCCGGTTGGATACTCACATTCTTGCCTTGCGTGCACTTGGTGCCGATATCACCTACGATCGCGTGTTCGATATCAAATCATCCCAATTGCGGGGCGCAGATATTCTTTTGGATGAAGCCAGCGTCACTGCCACGGAAAACGCTGTTATGGCTGCCGTGCTCGCAAAAGGCGAGACAAAGATTCGAAACGCAGCATCTGAACCGCACGTCCAGGAACTGTGTAATTTTTTGAATTCTCTAGGAGCAAAGATCGATGGTATCGGGTCAAATGCGTTGCGGATCACCGGGGTTCCGGAATTGCATGGCGGCGAATATACCATTGGACCCGACCTGCTTGAGGTGGTTAGTTACGTTGGCGCGGCAGTGGTTACTCGCGGCAGCGTCCTAATTCATAATGCTGGTGTCCAACACCTTGAAATGGTTCGGCAGGTGTTTCACCGCATGGGAATTCATTGGGAAGTGCAGGGAGAAGGAATATTTGTCCCTGCGGATCAACATCTTAAAGTGGCTTCTGATCTGGATGGTGCTGTACCCGAGATCAAAACCAACGTTTGGCCGGCATTTCCAACCGATTTGACCAGTATTGCCATTACTGTCGCGACACAGACATCCGGCTCCGTCCTTTTCCATGATTGGATGTTCTCCGGTCGCATGTACTTTACGGATAAGTTGGTTGGCATGGGTGCGCGGATCATCCTCTGCGATCCGTATCGCTGCCTTGTGCAAGGACCAACTCAGCTCTATGCCGAAAAATTGGAAAGCCCGGATATTCGCGCTGGCATGGCTATGTTACTGGCTGCCTTATCTGCTGAGGGAACATCCACTATAAGGAATATTGGTCAGATCGAGCGAGGATATGAAAAGGTGGACGAAAAATTGATCAAGTTAGGCGCAAGAATAAGACGCGCTGTGGAGTAGATACATTCTAAAAAAGCACCCACTGTGATATTAAACAGTGGGTGCTTTTTTATGGCAATTAATTTTGAGAAATTTATTGTTTGTTCACAATATTGACGTCAGTGATGATAACTCTGAAGAGATGGTCATCTGCAACTTTGTTGGTAAAGTACCCTGTGGAAGTTGCCTGACTGCCGTCTGGATACGTGATCCAGGCGTATGCAAAATAAGTGCCTTTCGGGAGCGATATCGTCAGGCTACCCTTGGGTGCCAGTGTATAGGGATTTCCAGGCATGCTGCCGCATTGTGCAAACGCATTGGGAGAGCCCATATAAAGACTTACGCCAACGGTTCCTTTGTCTGTTTCGTTTACAAGCCGTACATTAGATTGTGGACCTGCTTCAGCAAGGTTCAAAAGACTGCTGCAAGCGCCGCCACCCCCGCTGCTGGTGCTTGGGGCGGTTGTGGCTGTGGGGAGAATGGTGAGGTCAGCGGTTGGGCTGGGAAGCAGGGTAAATGTTGGCAGGGGGGTAGGTGAAGGCGTCTCAGTCGGAGGGAGCGGGGTGGCGGTGGGGATTGCAGCCTGCGTTTGGGCAACAATGGTCAACGCCCCGGCAATGGCGGTATTCTGCACTTCCTCAGCAGAAAGCGTAGGCTCGGCAGGCTGGCCTGCACATGCCGTAATGAATACAGCGATCAATACCATGAAGGGAATTATTTTCTTGAACATTTATATTTCTCCAGTATAAAGATGGTTCTTTATTATTTTGTGATATTAATTTTATTTTGATAGAAAGTAATGGTTTTGGAGGCGTCCTGCACTAGTGAAAATCCACCCGAGAACTGGCGCCCGCCGACCCATGCAACATATGTGTATTGCCCGGCAGGGGCGGATATACTGAAAGTCTTCTTAACAGGATACTCCAGATAGGTGACATAACCTTCCTTTGTCACGCACCGCAGTGAGACATAAACTTCAACCTGTGATTTGTTGAATAACACAATTGTCCCTGAAGGCAAATTTGGCGGCAGGGTTCCATGCGCTAAAGGCTGCGGAGTGCCGATTGTTGCAGTGGGAGACGCATTTCCCGGTGTTCCGGTTCCAGATGTTATCCCAACTGTTCCAGTCGTTGCCGTAGATGTTGTCGAAGTGCTTCCCAGCGCCAGCAGGGTGGCTGTCAACGTTTCGAGTGCCGGGTTTGAGGTTTCAGTGGCAGTGACCACCGGTGAAGCTGTAAAAGTAGCGGACGGTGTACTGATGACCGCGGTTGGGCTGGGTGCTGTGGTATTCGTGGGCAGTGCTTGCAGTGTTTGTTGAGAGAGCACTGCTGCTGTTAACTGCAAGTCTGCTTCAGATAACGGAGTTGGGTTTTCCTGAGGCTGTGACGGCGTTGGCATGCATGCGCCAAAAGTCAATGCAACCATGGTCAAAAAGAACATCAGCCTCTTCATCGTGATGTGTCTCCAGTACGATTGGTACTAAGCCTTCTGGCTTGCAACTTCCATGAACTGTGTGACAACATCGCGCAGCATGCGTTCGGGGAGCGCTCCCACCTGGCGGTGAACAACCTTGCCGTTGGAAACGAAAAGCAGGGTGGGAATACCCTGAATACCGAATTTCTGCATCCATTCGGCGTGATCGTCAGTATTGATCTTGGCCACAACGAGCTTGCCATCCAATTCCTTCGCGAGTTTATCAAGCGTTGGTGCGATCATTTTGCATGGGTTGCACCACGGCGCCCAAAAATCCACGATCACCGGAAGGTCTGATTGCATTACAACCTTCTCGAACATTTCATCAGAGATATGAAGAGGTTCTCCAGACATTGTTTACATCCTTTTCTTTCTTTTTCATTCATACATATGGGCTTATTTAGCCAAATGAGTATAACATAATTCCCTGAATACATTTTGTCACTAGGGTATAATCGCCGCCCATGAGCATTTTCTCACGATGGCGTGAAGGACTTTCACGCACCAGCAAAGCCGCATTCGGACAGATCGCAACCATCCTCGGACAGTCTGAGATCACCGAAGAAACCTGGGATGACCTGGAAGCCCTCCTTATTCAGGCAGACCTTGGTATTGAAACAGCATCGTCCATTTTGAACGAACTAAAACGCCTCACCCGGACCGAAGGCTGGACACGCTCCGAACAACTTTATTCTTCGCTGAAAGCAGAGCTGCATTCCCGGCTGATTCTTCCACCCAAATTGGATCTTTCCAACAAGCCAACAGTTATCCTTGTTGTGGGTGTTAATGGTTCAGGCAAAACAACCACAATCGCAAAACTCTCAGCAAAGTTTGTTGGCGAGGGCAGGAAAGTCCTACTCGGTGCAGCAGACACATTCCGTGCCGCGGCGGTGGACCAGCTTCAGGTTTGGGGAGACAGGCTCAACGTCGAGGTAATAGCCGGCGCGCCTGAAAGCGACCCGGGAGCCGTAGCTTTCAGTGCAGTTCAAGCCGGGGTCGCCCGCGGCGTGGATATCATCCTGATCGACACAGCGGGGCGTTTACATACCCGTTTCAACTTGATGGAAGAGCTAAAGAAAGTTAACCGGGTTGTCGGCAAATCTTTACCCGGCGCGCCTCATCAAGTTTGGCTGGTATTGGATGCGACTACAGGGCAGAACGCCCTGCAACAGGCGCGTTCCTTCAAGGAAGCGGTAAATGTTTCCGGTGTTATTTTGACGAAATTAGATTCGTCTGCACGCGGCGGTATGGCATTTGCAATTCAACATGAATTGAATTTACCGATTCTGTTTGCTGGTTTGGGTGAAAAACCTGAAGACCTTACACCCTTTGACCCTGCCGCGTTTGTGGATGGAATTTTAACGAACAACTAGGAGTTTGAAATGCAGGATTTGTTAAATCGCTTGAACACCGCTAATGAGACCGTCCAACAGTTATTGGAGCGTCTTTGACTTTGTAGGGAAACAGAATCAGCTTTCGCAGCTCGAAAAAGAAATAGAACATCCCGATTTTTGGAACGACTCAACGTCCGCCCAAAAAGTGATGAAAAACCTCTCGAATCTGCGAGATGAAGTTACAGGCTGGCAAAAGATAAAACAACAAGTCCATGACTTGACCGATCTTGTAACACTTAATGACGAGACCTTGCGGGGAGACCTTGAGAACGAAGTTACTAGCCTTGAGGCTGAACTTGAAAAGCGTTCCTTCGCAGCTATGCTTTCCGGCCCGTTCGACCATGATGATGCCATCCTTGCCATTCACGCCGGGGCGGGTGGCACCGACTCGCAGGATTGGGCGGAAATGCTCGAACGCATGTATCTGCGTTGGATCGAAAAAGCCGGTTTCACTGCCGAAATTTTGGATATGACCCCGGGTGAAGAGGCTGGAATTAAAAGTGTGACGATTGCTGTAGGCGGTCAATATGCCTATGGATATTTGCGCTCTGAAAAAGGTGTGCATCGCCTTGTGCGACTTTCGCCTTTTGACGCCGCCCACCGCCGGCATACATCCTTCTCGTTGGTGGAAGTTTTGCCGCAGGTCACTATGGATGAAGCGGATATTGAGATCAATCCCAATGATGTGAAAATGGATGTCTTCCGTTCGTCTGGCGCAGGCGGGCAGAACGTTCAGAAGAACGCCACTGCCGTACGTCTTACGCATATTCCAACCGGGATCGTGGTGACCTGTCAGAATGAACGATCACAAACTCAAAACCGCGAGTTTGCCATGCGTATTCTTAGGGCTCGTCTGCTTGAATTGAAGCGTGCTGAAAAGGATGAAGAGCGGGCAGTGCTACGCGGCGAATATACAAAAGCAGAATGGGGCAGTCAGATCCGTTCTTATGTATTGCATCCGTATCAGATGGTAAAAGATCACCGCACTGATTTTCAGGTTGGAAACACCCAAGCTGTTCTGGATGGCGATTTGGATGCGTTCATGGAAGATTATTTGAAAAGCAGTGCGAAAAAATAGCAGTGCGAAAAAATAGAGGATGATTAAATCAAAAGAGCGGGCATTTTGCCCGCTCTTTTGATATGTTTGAAAATTAGCCGCCGGTGGGGATGCGTTTTTCAAGGGTGCTGCTGTAAAGGTTTTCCTGTTCTTTGGAGGTACCCTTGATGGATTTGGCGCGGATGTTCTTCTTGCCATTCGCCTTGTCCAGTGCCTGCTGCCAGGCGATCTGCATGGCGGTGTACTGCGGTTCGTTGGAGACTTCCTCTTGCATTTCGAAGGACTCTTCCTGCTTCTTGCCCTTGCGCTTGCTTTTCCCTTTGCTTTCCACGAATTCGTGCGCTTCCTCTTCAATGGGGAGTTCCTGAAGTGCTTTAACGCTCAGACGAATCTGGCGTTTGCGGCGGTCAACATCGAGGACTTTGGCTTCAATTTCGTCGCCCGCCTTGACCACATCACCAGCAGTCTTGACGTATCCGTGGGCGAGCTCACTGACGTGGATCAAACCTGGGCGCTCTGCGCCGAAGTCTACAAATGCGCCATAGGTTTCGAGACGGGTGACCTTGCCTTTGACGACCATATCCGCCTTGAGTTCCTTCCATTCGTAGGTGAGGGGTTCGATCATGGTCAGTTCAATGCGATCTTTGCGAACACGTTTGACCCAGACGGTAACTTCCTGTCCTTCACTGAGAACATCTTCCACTTTGTTGATGGGGGTTTCGCTGATCTGTGAAATGTGAAGAACGCCGGGAAGAGGTTGTCCGATATCCACCAGTGCCCCTGCGAGTGTGGTCTTCAAGATTTTGCCGCTTAACTTTGTTTTTGGTTCGAGTGCCACGGCGGGCACATTGTCGGGTGTAGTCATAGTATGCTCCTGCTGTTTGAAATAATGCCGAAGGACGATTATACCTGTCAGACATGGGGAAGTCAATGCAGTTTGGTAAATCCATGGCTCTTTGGGGGCTGCTTTTCGGGTGATTTGGTTGCATTGGAACATTTGATAACGGCTGTTGAGTCAGGAGCGTCCTGTCTAGCCACGATTCACAACTCATTGGTATAATCCGCCCCGCTCAATAAAAAAACAAAACAAGGAAAGTTAAGCATGATCGATGTAAATGAACTTCGCAAAGGCGTCACCTTCGAACTGGACGGCAACCTTTATAAGGTGCTGGACTATTCCCATAACAAGACTGGGCGTGGAAACGCCAACATCCGCATCAAGGCGCGCAATCTTATTACTGGCGCGAACATAGAGCGTACTTTCAACTCCGGTCAATCCGTACAGGATGTCAGCCTGGACTTTGCCAACGTGTCCTATCTCTACAATGACGGCGACCTGTACTACTTTATGGATAAGGAAACTTTCGAACAGCCCGGTATCAAGAAGGAATCCCTTGGTGAGAGCGCCAAATACCTGCAGGAAGGCATGGAAGTTAAACTGACCTTCTACAAAGGCGAAGCCATTGACGTGGAAATGCCCACCTCAGTGGACTTGAAGGTTGTTGAAGCCGAAATGGCGATTCGCGGCGATACCGCCACCGGTGTGACCAAGAAAGTCACCACCGAAACAGGGCTGGTTGTGCAGTGCCCGAACTTCGTCAATGTTGGAGACACCATCCGTGTCGACACCCGCACCGGCGAATACGTGACCCGCGTTTAGCAATGAAAACTCCAGCAGGGCATGAGTGTCCACACTTTTACGGCGACTATTTCCGCGGAAAGAACGTGGAAGAATGTCGTTTGCTCAAAGCCCAAAACCAACCGTGGTCTCCAGACCTTTGCAGAACCTGCCCAGTTCCCGCCATTGCACGGGCGAATTCATGTCAATACATGAAGCTGAATGCCGTCGTTGCGCGCCCTCTTTCGGCATTTTTCCAGCGACGGGTTCAAATTCAGGCTTTCTGTGAAAAATCGGAGCAGAGCGTTGCAGAACCTCAGGTGGGGTGTGGCGAGTGCCACGCCCTGCCTTTCAAGTTTGAAATAAAAGAATAATACACAGACTCCGGGGGAGCCTGACCGAATGACACTAACTCTCCTGCTCGACCTCGACGATACATTGCTCAACACGAACCAGGATGTGTTCTTTCCTGCGTACCTTCAAACATTGTCTATCAGTTTTGCTCCCAGCTTGGACCCCTCCCTTGTTGGGCGCGCATTAATGGCTGGCACCAATGCCATGTTCCAAAGCGAAGATTTCTCGCGAACCCTGCGCGAAGTCTTTGAAGATGTTTTCTGCCCGCAGGTGGGAATGAGTCGGGAAGAACTTGATATTCACATTAAAGAATTTTATAGCAAGGTATTCCCTACTCTTCAAATTCACACCTCTGAAAAGACTGAGACCAAGCCTTTTATTGATTGGGCTTTAAAACAGGGCTACCGCATTGTCATCGCGACAGACCCGATCCTCCCAAAGGCGGCTACCTGGCACCGCATCCGCTGGGCAGGGCTTGATCCGGAGCAGTTCGACTTTATCTCCACGTTCGATAACTCTCACTTTACGAAAACACATTCCGCCTACTATGCAGAAATGCTCGGGCGCATCGGCTGGCCCGAGGGGCCCGTTCTTATGGTGGGAAATGATATGCAGCGTGACATCCTTCCGGCAAGGCAGCTTGGGTTGGCAACATTCTTTGTGGAAGCAGAAACCGGCTCAACATCTGAACCGGAGGCGGGACCGCACGGCTCATTGCTTGATCTACGCCGATACCTTGAGTCTGCGGACTTGTCGAACTTGATCCCATCATTCAAATCACGAGAGGCATCACTGGCAATACTTTCCGCCACCCCGGCAGTCATGAACGGTTTTTTACGAAAATTTTCCGCTGCTGACTGGAAGTACAAATCTTCCACAGATGAGTGGACAATGACTGAACTGGTCTGTCACCTGCGTGATACGGAACGTGAGATCCATCAGATGCAGTTGAAACTTTTTGAAAAACAGGAAATGCCGTTCATTCCCCGTCCGGATACAGGCGTGTGGGCAAGCCAGCGGGATTATTTTCACGAGGATGGGCTTTCAGCATTAAAGGGTTTTATTGAAGCAAGACGTGAAACAATCGATATGTTGAAGGCTTTTGCTGAAGTAGATTGGGGACGGAAGGCGCGCCACGCCATTTTCGGACCGACTAATTTCAGCGAAGTAGCGGGTTTTTTTGCTGAACATGACCGCTTGCACGTTCAACAAGCCTGGGGACTTTTGAAAAAACAGTAATCCAAGTGCGTGTCGAAACATAATATTTCGTGTTAAATAGTTAGATTAGGACAAGTTTACTTGTCCTAATTTTTTAGGAATTTTTGATTAAGGAGTATTGTATATATGAGAAAACGAGTGGTTGTCACAGGGTTGGGGTGTGTGAGCCCAGTAGGAAACAATACAAAAGACACATGGGCGGCTTTGCTTGCGGGGAAGTCTGGAGCAGCGCCCATTGAGGCATTTGATGCCAGTAAGCACAAAACAAAATTTGCAGCCGAAGTTAAGGGATTTGACCCTGTTGCCATGTTTGGTGCACGTGAGGCACGCAAGATGGATCGTTTCACCCAGTTTGCCACAGCGGCGGCATTGGAAGCCCTTGAACAATCGGGCTTAAAGATCGACGAAGAAAATCGTGACCGGGTTGGCATTCTCATTGGCACTGGCATTGGCGGTATCATGACCACCATTGAACAGTACGAAGTATTGAAGGAGCGCGGACCGGAACGTATCAGCCCATTCCTTATTCCGATGATGATCTCGGACAGCGCTGCTGGTAATCTTGCCATCCGCATTGGTGCGCGTGGACCAAACATGTCGCTTGCCACAGCCTGTGCCTCTGGCACGAATGGGGTGGGCGAGGCGGTGGAAATGATCCGCCGCGGCGCTGCGGATGTGATGGTTGCTGGTGCTTCAGAAGCTGCCATTCATCCATTGACCATGGCAGGCATGAATGTGATGACTGCGCTCTCCACCCGCAATGACGATCCACAGCGGGCTTCCCGTCCATTCGACAAAGACCGTGATGGCTTCCTGATGGGCGAAGGCGCGGCGATTCTTATCCTTGAGTCTTTAGAGTATGCTCAGGCTCGCGGCGCAAAGATCTTATGTGAATTCACCGGCTATGGTACATCGGATGATGCGTATCACATTTCTGCTCCCGCAGAGAACGGTGCCGGAGCGGCGATTTCCATGAGCCTTGCTTTGAAGGATGCTGGCTTCAAGCCGGAAGATATTCAGTACATCAATGCCCATGGAACATCAACCCAATTAAATGATAAAAGTGAGACTGCCGCCATCAAAACTGTCCTTGGTGAACACGCTTATAAACTGGCTGTATCTTCAACCAAATCCATGACCGGGCACTTATTAGGTGCTTCCGGCGCTTTGGAGGCTCTTGTCTCTGCCATGACCATCGTGGACCAGATATTGCCGCCCACAATCAACTACGAAACCCCCGACCCGAACTGCGACTTGGATTATGTCCCCAATCAGCCCCGCAAGGCAAAGGTGGATAACGTCATGTCCAACTCGTTCGGCTTCGGCGGTCACAATGCGACCCTGATCCTGAGCCGCTACCAATAAGGAGTTCGAATGCCATACGCGCACATTACAGGTTGGGGTGTCAGTGTCCCTGAACCTGTATTAACTAATGACGACATTGCAAAAATGGTGGATACGAACGATGAATGGATCCGCGAACGCACCGGTATTCGCGAACGCCGCATTGCCCGGGAAGACCAATTCACCTCCACGCTCGCCGTGGATGCAGCAATAAAGGCGTTGAAAGTAGCGAACCTTGCGCCCACCGAATTGGATCTGATCATCGTCACATCCTCTTCCCCGGAATATATCTTCCCTGCCACGGCTTGTCTGGTACAAGACCAGATCGGCGCCACCAAAGCCGGGGCATTCGACCTACTGGCTGCCTGCTCCGGCTTCATTTATGCGACAAATATGGCGGCGCAGTCCATTCGTAGCGGTTCGATCAAAAATGCACTGGTGATCGGTTCAGAGACACTTTCTCGTTTCACCAACTGGAAAGACCGCAGCACCTGTATCCTTTTTGGGGATGGGGCAGGGGCATTTGTCCTGCAAGCCAGTGAAAAACCCGGCGGTGTCCTTTCCGCTGTGATGCATTCAGACGGTTCCGGTGCAGACTCGCTCACATTGTTGGGCGGTGGCGCGCGTTACCCTGCGACCGAAGAGACCGTGCATGATGGCAAACATTACATCCAAATGGATGGCAAAGCGGTATTCCGTTTTGCAACTCGTGTAATGGGTTCTGCCACAAAAGAGGCGCTTGAACTCATCGGCATGAAGATTGAAGAAGTCGATTGGATCATTCCACATCAGGCGAATTATCGCATCATCGAAACGGCTGCAAAGTATCTCAAAATGCCGCTTGATAAATTCATCATCAATGTGGATCGTTACGGCAATACGTCCACTGCATCCATTCCCATTGCAGCAGTGGAAGCGGTGGAAAAGGGCAAATTGAAAAGCGGTAACAAGGTTGTGTTTGTAGGCTTTGGCGCCGGGTTGACATGGGGCGCACTTGTTGCCGAATGGACAGGACCCATGCCTGCCAAGAAGTCTGTTGTTCGCCCCGAGCAATATCGCATCTTTGCACGTTTGCGCTCGCTTCTGCGTCGTGCGTTGCGCTTCATCGAAGGTCTGTTCTCTCGCCGCGAACTCTAACATCGTTTTCACCAAACCGTGGTACGATAAATGCGAAACCACAAAAGGAGTTAGATATGTTTCCACGTTTAGGCGGACTGGAATGGGTAATCATTCTGGTCGTAGTTCTTCTTCTGTTCGGACCGGGTCGTATTGCCAATCTGGCTAGCGAGATCGGCAAGAGCATCAAGTCCTTCCGCGATGGACTTAGCGGCGACGAAGACGGCACCGAAAAAAAATCCGATAAGCCGGAATAAAAGATCCAAAAAG
>JBAIYF010000313.1:0-1879 GCA_037916115.1 Anaerolineales bacterium | reverse complement strand
TCTCGAGGCGCATGGCCATGTTGTCGCGCAGGTAATCGAAGCCGAATTCGGAGTTGGTGCCGAAGGTCACGTCGGCGCGGTAGGCTTCGACGCGGTCCACCATTCTTAGGTGACGCTGGTCTTCCTGTGGGGAGTCGTGCTCAAAGTCTACAATGAAGGCTTTCTTGCCGTTCTCGGTGACGGCTGCCATTTGCAGCACGCCAACCGTCAAGCCGAGGGCGTGATAAATGGGCGCCATCCAACGGGCATCGCGCCGCGCCAGGTAATCGTTGACGGTGATAAGGTGAACGCCGCGCCCAAGCAAGGAGTTAAGATAGACCGGCATGGTGGCGACGAGCGTCTTGCCTTCACCGGTGCGCATCTCTGCGATGGAGCCGCTGTGCAGCGCCGCGCCGCCGATGATCTGCACGTCGTAATGGCGCAAGCCAATGGTGCGTTTGGAGGCTTCGCGCACGGCGGCGAAAGCTTCGGGCAGGATCTGATCCAGCGCGTCCTGCTCCGCTTTTTGCTTTTCCTTGTCCGATAACCCTTCGAGGTTGCCGGTCAATTCTGCGATGCGTTTCTTGAACTCGTCCGTTTTGGCGCGCAGGTCGGCATCGCTCAGGGAGGCAAATTGTGCCTCCAAGGCATTGACCTGCTCCACGATCGGGCGGTATTGGTCTACGGTCTTTTTGGTGGGGTCGCCACTGAATAATTTTACGAAGCTCTTAAGCATAAAATCCCTTTCAACGGAAAGGGATTATAGCATGCAGGGTATTGGAGGAATGTTAGAGAAGAGTGCAGGGATTATGAATTTCACCCCAAAACTTTAAGCCGCGCATATGGAAATAACCTGAACATGCGTGCTATAATGACCTTCCCCATTGAAATTTTCACTGGTTACTGTTCACTGACCACTGGTAACTGATATGTCCTTCGCCCATCTCCACGTTCATACCGAATACTCCCTGCTTGACGGTTTCTCGAACATCAAGAAGCTGGTCAAACGCGTCAAAGAAATGAACATGGACTCGGTCGCCATCACCGACCACGGCACGATGTTCGGCGTGATCGACTTCTACAAAGCCGCCAAAGCGGAAGGCGTCAAGCCCATCATCGGGCTGGAAGCCTACATGGCGGCGCGCGGCATGAAGGACAAAGACTCCAAGCTGGACCGTCAGTCCTTTCATCTCCTATTGCTCGCGGAAAATGACACCGGCTACCGCAACCTGTTGAAGATTGCCTCCGCCGCGCAATTAGACGGTTTCTACTACTACCCCCGCATCGACCATGACTTTTTAGCGGCGCACTCCGAAGGGCTGATCTGCACCTCGGGCTGTATGTCTGCCGAGATTCCGCGCGCGCTGTTACAAGACAACCCCGAAGAAGCCCTCCGTAAATGGAATTGGTACTACGACGTGTTCGGACCCGACCGCTTCTTCGTCGAGCTGCAGGAACACAACATCCCTGAAATTCTCGACCTGAACCGAAAACTGCTCGAGCTTGGCGCGCGCTATTCGGCGCGATATGTCGCCACCAATGACGTGCATTACGTCAACCAGGCGGATGCGAAGCTGCAGGATGTGCTGCTGGCGATCCAGACCAACTCCACGTTGGCAGACCCAGACCGCATGCGTATGACCGATGACTCATATTTCCTGCGCTCACCGCTTGAGATGAGCAAACTCTTCTCTGAAGTGCCGGATGCGATCTCGAATACATTGCTCATCGCCGAGCGCTGCAATGTGGACCTGGGCTTCAAGGGCTATCACCTGCCCGAGTTCCCTGTGCCGGAAGGTCACACCGCGGAGTCGTATCTGCGCTCGCTGTGCGAAGCCGGAGCGGAGAGAAGGTACGGGGACGATTGCGACAGCCCCAAAGTCCGTGAGAGGCTGAACTA
>JBAIYF010000312.1:0-9443 GCA_037916115.1 Anaerolineales bacterium | reverse complement strand
CATCTGGCAACCCATCCTCAAAGCCATCGAGTTCATCTCACCCGGCGCATGGATCATCTGGCGCAAAATTCCGCGCCCCAGCTTTCGCAAACCGCTCAAAGCCCTGGATGAATACCTGTTTGGCATCATCGCCGAACGCAGGCAGGAGATGGCAAATGCCAATCGTCCATCGTCCATCGTCCATCGTCATGACCTTTTACAACATCTCATCGACGCCGGGCTCTCCGACCAGATCATCCGCGACCAGATGCTCACCATGCTGATCGCCGGGCACGACACCTCCACGGCATTGTTGGCGTGGGTCTTCGCCCTGCTCGGTCAACACCCGGAAATTCATCAGCGCGTAGTGCAAGAAGTGGACACGCTCGAACGCTCGCCCCTGCTCGATCAGGTCATCAAAGAAGCCTTGCGGCTATACCCGCCCATTCACATCGGGAACCGCCGCGTGGCAGAAGACCTCGAGTTTGCCGAAGGCACCGTCCCTGCCGGGGAGCGCCTGTTCTACTCCATTTACCTCACCCACCACGACCCGTCCATTTGGGAGGATGCCGAAACCTTCCACCCCGAGCGTTTTGCCCACGGACGTAAGACTCCGCCCTTCTCCTACGTCCCGTTTGGGGGCGGTTCGCGTGCTTGCATCGGTGCGGCATTCGGTCAGGCAGAGGCGCGCATCGTATTGGCTCACTTGCTCAAGCATTACACCTTCGAATTTACCGGTCATGCCATCCACCCGCACATGGGCGCCACCCTTGAACCCAGACCGGGCGTAAAAATGAAAGTAACCAAACGAATAGAGAATAGAGATTAATATGACTTACTTTGGGTTTCTCTTGCGATTTCTTTTCATCCCGATCGCAATCTTCCTCATCATCACCTGGTGGGACAATAAGAACAACCGCCAGACCAACGGCTTCAAGAACGGCAACGACGTCTGGAAGATCATCTTCGTGCATGTGCTCATGGCATTGATCTACACCACCCCGTGGGACAACTACCTCGTCGCCACCGGCGTGTGGTATTACAATCCCGAGCTTGTCACCGGCATCACTATTGGGTACGTCCCCATCGAAGAATACACATTCTTTGTGGTCGAAACTATCCTTTCGGGTTTATGGTGGTGGTTCCTGGCACGCCGTATTGCAGAACCTGCCGCTCCCTTTAAACCCAGCAAGACCGGGCGGCTGGTCGCCTTTGGCATCCTCTTCGCTGCTTGGGCGATTTTCACTTACCTGCTCTTCTTCGCAGGCAATGAATGGAACTACCTCGCCATTATCCTTTTCTGGGCGCTGCCTGCCATCTTCCCGCAATTCCTCTTTGGCGCCGATATCCTCTGGCATTACCGCAAGCTGGTCTTCACCGCCATCTTCGTCCCCGGCTTGTATCTCTCGCTCATGGATATCATCGCCCTGACCGACACCACCTGGTCGATCGCAAAAGACCAAACACTTGGCATCCTCTACTTCAACATCCTGCCACTCGAAGAAGTGGTATTCTTCTTTATCACCAATGTCTTGATCGGCTTCGGCATGACACTCATGCTCAGCCAGCTCGGCTGGCAACGTTTCGAGAACTGGAAAGTTAATAACTTCAAAGGACTACCATGAACAACGCTCTCAAACCTTTCGAAAAACACCAATACATGACCATCGAAACCTTCCGCAAGAACGGGCAGGGAGTAAAAACCCCGGTCTGGTTCGCACAGGATGGAGAAAACACGCTTCGCATCTGGACCGCGACCAACACCGGCAAAGCAAAGCGGGTGCGCCACGACGGCAAGGTGCGCATTGTCCCCTCCACCGCAGCAGGTGAACCCCTCGGCGAATGGATCGACGCCCAAGCCATTGTCCTCGATACCCCTGAGGAAGTTCAATTCACCCAGAACCTTTTCTACAAAAAATACGGCTGGATGTTCAATATGTTCGCCTTCCTTGGAAAAATGCGTGGAGGAAAATTCATCAGCCTGCAGGTCAAAGTTAGCTCATAGAATTCTCATATAACTTAAACCAACCTTTAACTTTTATATGTAGGATTACCGAAACTATTTACAGCAGTCAGCGTTGAATAATAGAGAAACTATGATTGACCAATTTGAGATAACCATACTAAACGCCCTGCAGATCCTTTACGACGAGCTCGGCTGGCTGGGTGTAACCCTTATTATGGTGGTGGAAAACGCCACTGGAGCCGCCCCAGGCGAAGTCGTCCTTGGGCTTGCCGGATGGATGTTGATCGATGCCCACGACCTGCCCTTCTCCATGGTCTTCCTTGGAGGCTTTTTCGCTGCGCTTGGAAGCGTGATTGGCGCATCCATGCTGTATTGGGCAGTCCGTCTCGGCGGCCGCCCCATTGTGGACCGGGTGGTGCGCATCTTCCGCCTCGACCTGCGCCACATGGAACGTGTGGAGCGCATGGCAGAAAAACACGGCACAAAGTTCGTGTTCATTGCCCGCATGTTGCCCGCTGTACGCACCCTGGCCGCCATCCCCGCCGGGCTGACGCGCATGTCCTTCCCGGCATTTGCGATAGCAACCTTCGGCGGCGCGTATATTTGGTGCACCATTTTCATTGGCATTGGATATTTCCTGGGGCATGAATGGCATCTTCTGAGTGGCATCCTAAAACAGGTTGCTCCTTACCTCCTGATCGCCGGAATAGTGGCTGGCATTGGGTTCCTCCTCTGGCGGTTCTGGTTCAAGAACAGACTGGTCACAGTCAAATGATCAGAACGTAAAACAAACACGGGATACTTTATGTATCCCGTGTTTGTTTTTGAGTACCATCCAAGTTAGCGTTAAGTGTTCACCAAGTCATGGATCCATTTACGTGAGTAAATGCGCCAACCACTAACAAACGCCTTGAAAACCTCTTCAAGCCCCACCATCAAATATACATAATAGACTGGTAAGTCGAGCACGAATGCGCCAATATACGCGGCTGGCACACCAATGCCCCACATCGAAATGACCTCCATCAGCAGCGCAAAACGAGTATCGCCGCCAGACCGCAAGGCACCGACAAAGGTGGAGAAGTTGAACATGCGTATCCATAGCACACAAGACATCACCAGCATCAACATACGCACGCTATATTCTCCGCTTGGAGAAAGGTCGTACAAGCTGACCACCAATCCACGAGATAGAAAAACGAGCAGACCTACTGTCCACGCAGAGATCAGAGCAATAATAATGGTGCGCCGTACGATCTCGAAGGCTTCGTCCTTTTTACCCGCGCCAATGCGATTGCCCACCATCACAGCACAGGCATTGCCCAAGCCCATAAAGACTACAAAGCCCAACTCTTCTATCGTGGCATTGACGTTGACCGCAGCAATGGCATCGGTGCCGATGCGAGCATAGATGGCGTTGTAGGTGGTGACTCCAAGCGACCAGAACATTTCATTGGCAAGCGCAGGTAGTGTAGTTTTAAGCACACGACTAAAAAAGGGAAAATCGAATGTGAAGAAGGTGAGCGGATTGGCAGCGAGCGGAGTCTTCCCGGCGTAGACAAAGATGAAGATCAGGATCAGTTCCAAGGTCCAGCCGGAGGCGGTGCCAATGGCTGCGCCTTCCACACCAAGGGCGGGCAGTCCACCGATGCCGAAGATGAGCATGTATCCCAATGTCGTCTTGAAGATTAAAGCAGCGATAGTGGCAATGACGGTAAGCCGCACCAGTTGCACACTGCGTAACACGGCGATGTAGGAAGTGGCGATGGCAACGGGAATGTAAGACAGAGCGACAATACGCAGGTAACGTGCACCGATATCGATGACTTCGGCGTCTTTGGTGTAAAAGCCTAGTAGTGTGCGTGGGGCAAGTGTGGCTGCCAGGGTGAAAATCAGAGCAATGATCGAGGTGGCGGCGATGCTCATGCCGAGGACTTTGCGGATCGGTTCGATCTCGCCTTTGCCCCAGAATTGGGCAGTGAAGATCGCCATGCCGCTGGTGAGACCGAACAGGAGCAGAATGAAGACGAAGAATATCTGGTTTGAAAGCCCCAGCGCAGCGATGGAGGCTTCGCCCAACTGTCCCACCATGATGACATCGATCATGTTGAGCGAGGCGTTGATGAGCTGCTGAAATGAGATGGGCAGTGCAATGGTGAGCATTTCGCGCAGGATGGCGCGGTCTTTGAGGAAGGAGAGGGACATTTGATTTAAGATTTTATGTTTTGGAAAGAAAATAGCCGCCGACGCTTCATCCATTCACGACAGCGACTATTCGAAAATTCACTATATCGTTTGGCTATTCTTCCGGTGCGTCGCGGACGATGTACAACGGTCTGCCTTTGGCTTCGTCGTACAAGCGCCCAACATATTCACCCAGAATGCCAAGTGAAATAAGCTGCACTCCGCCAAGGAAAAGTACTGAAATAAGTGTAGTGGTTTGCCCTTCAAAGAAGTGTGAACCAGCAAGCCGTAACGCCGCCACTACTGGAATGGCAAGAATGGCAACGCCTGCCGAGAAAAAGCCAAAGTAAGTTGCAACTTGCAATGGGAAATATGAAAAACCTGTAATGGCATTGACCGCCAGCCGCAGCATCTTTCGGAACGGGTATTTGGTCACACCGGCGTGACGGGCGGCGCGTTTGTAGGTCACGCCGATCTGTTTAAAACCCACCCATGCCGACATGCCGCGCGGAAAACGATGACGTTCCTTCATCTGCTTGAGCACGTTCACCACCTTGCGGTCCATCAGGCGGAAGTCGCCGGTATCAACGGGGATCTTCACATCAGTAATGCGATAGATCAGACGGTAAAAGAGGGATGCCGTCCACAACTTGAACCAAGACTCGCCTTCGCGCTCACCGCGAACCGCATAAACGACTTCATAGCCTTCTTTCCATTTCACTGCCAGGTCCAGAATGACTTCAGGCGGGTCTTGCAGGTCTGCATCAATGATGACGACCGCATCGCCGCGGGCATAGTCCCAACCGGCGGTAATGGCAACTTGATGCCCGAAATTACGCGCAAAAATGACCGGGCGGACCGTTTTATCCTTTGCAGCCAGCTCACGAATCGCTTCGGTTGAACCGTCGGTCGAGCCGTCATCCACAAGAACGAATTCCCACGACTCCCCATTGGCATCCATTACTTCTTTGACCCTCCGATATAACTCGGGAAGGTTATCGATCTCATTAAAAATTGGGGCAACAATCGAATAGGTTATTTTCATATCTTATTTCTTTGCTCTTTTCTTTAAGACAGGTTGCAGCGAACGCTTCTTCAGTTTTTCAGCGGGCACTTTGAAATTTTCCGTATCGCCTTCTTCAAAAGGTGTTAGACCCAAAATGCGGCGGCGCAAGTATTCCATGATCACAGCCAGAGACGCCATGACAGGCACGATCAACAAGGCGCCAAGAATACCCCACAAGATGGTGGCTGTCAGAATAGCAACAAAGATCAGCGACTCATTCATGTGAAGGCTGCGTCCCATAATGATAGGGCGCACAAAAAAATTCTTCAAATTGATCAACACCAGATAGGTTACAAGTGTAATACCACCCACAATCAGTTTATTCATGGTCGGATCAGGATGAGCATTGATCCAGGTGGAGCCCTCCAGCAGCGCCACACCGATGGCGATTACAGCTGCAATGGTCGGACCAACATCCGGCACAAGCGTGAACAACCCTGCGATCACGCCAAGCACGAGCGCCCCAGGAATACCAATGATCGCCCATGCGATCGTAAAGACGATACCCACAACAACCATGAGCACGATCTGTCCGCGCAGGTACGCCATCCACACTTCGCGCAGCCGGCTATATAGTTCCCGCATTTCATCCTGATATGCATCCGGGGCAAGGTGGATCATCCAATTTCGAATACGGGGCCATTCAGACATGAATAAATGAACGCTGACCAAAATGATCAATATCCATAAAACATTGATGGATGTCGTTTCCAACAGCGCAAGCGCCTCTTCGGGAAGTGGCGAGAGCATGTTATCTTGAAAATGAGCGAGGCTTTCCCCTACCTGTTCAAGGTGTATCACAAAACCGCCAAGTCGAATGGGGTTTAAGAGAAAATTGCTCAAATCAGAAGAAAGTTTCAAAAGATCCTGGGCAACAAGCCGAATCTCATCAAAGAAGATCGGTGTAAGCGCAGCAGGAATGCCCACCAAAACGATCAACGCAGTGAAATAGACAACGTTCACCGCCGCCGCACGAGACAGGCGTGTATTCTCCATCAGGAAGCCGACCGCCGGGCTGATCAAATACGCTGAAAAAGCGGCGATCACGAACATGGTCACCGCTTCACTGGCATAGAACAACAACACCAGTACGCTGACGAAAACTATGATCCCCATTGCAAAACGAAAGGGTTGACTCCACTGTTCAGGCGCTTGGTTCTTCATAATATTTTTTTCAAACCCTCTAAAGTAGGTTCGATCACTGGTGCAGATTGTACAGCCTGTAACGCCGCACGGATATCTTTCAAACCGCTGCCGGTATTCAGCACCAAAATAGGATCATCGCTTCCAACTACGCCGGAGGCTGCTGCTTTTACCAATCCAGCATATGCTGCCGCTCCGGCTGGTTCGGCAAAGACACCCACCGTTCCCAGTTCTGCAATGGCACGGATGATATCTTCATCTTTGACTGTGATGTACGATCCACCTGTTTGCATAGCCGCCCGCACCGCACGGACACCGTCTCGCGGCAAGTCCACCGAGATACTGTCTGCAATCGTCGTAGCAGAAACGGGCGTTATGGTTTCCGTCCCGGCATGAAAGGCATTTGCAATTGCAGCAGACCCTTCTGCTTGAACACCAATGATGCGGGGAGAATTAGGTATCCAGCCGAGAGCCAGCAGGTCTTTGAAACCCTTATGAATACCGGAGATGATGTTGCCATCGCCCACAGAAACAAATATCGTCAATGGCGGGTGATCGTTAAGCGCACTATCTTTCTTGTGCCAATCGCTATGAGCCTCGATCCACCATTCCCAGATCTCGAACGCAGCGGTCTTCTTCCCTTCCGCGGTGAAAGGGTTGTAACCGGTGTTACGGCAATACCAGCCAAATTCATTTGCGGCTTTTACGGTCAGGTCGAAGGCGTCGTCGTAGGTTCCGTCCACAAGGATGACTTGTGCACCAAAGACAAGCAGTTGTGCCACCTTTGCTTGCGGAGCAGATTTAGGAGCAAAAATGACAGCCTTCTGTCCAACCGCGGCTGCCATACCTGCCAACGCTGCACCAGCATTACCTGTCGAAGCAGTAACCACCACTTCTGATTTTATTTCGCGGGCACGGGTTACCACAACAGCGCTCGCCCGATCCTTGAAGGATGCTGTGGGATTGCGCGACTCGTCCTTGAGCCAGAGATGTTTTAGGCGCAGTTTTTCAGCCAATCGAGGCAGGGCAAAGACCGGGGTCCAGCCAGAGGCGTGCAAGGGCGTGGAATCGCCTGCCGGTTCATTGACCGGCAGGAGCGGCAGATATCTCCACAGTGAAGTTTCCGTCCGTGAAATGATATCTTCAGGTTGATATTTTCTGCGAATGGAATCGTAATCGAGGACGACATCAAGATTGCCGCCATCTTTTGGACAGGTGTAGGTGACCTGCCCAGGCAGGTATTCGGTTCCGCAAATTGAGCATTTGTAGCCGGTGAATTTGTTCATTTCCCCATAATTTTATCAGACCTCCAAGTTTTACTTGGAGGTCTGTATATCAATCTCTTTCGAAAGGTACGCCCAACGCCGCTGGGGGTGAAGCACGCATGGCTCGCAATATCTTTGTGAAAAACTTGCGAGCCGACTCAGGCATGGCTGCAAGCGTCCTGCTTACCCATTCGGCATCGCCGACATTGACGAGCAACAGGGTAAGGATCATCAACGGGAATGGAGCAACCTGCAAAACCTGCGAAGGGACTTGTGTAAATACAGGTTGTAACACCAAGCCCAGCCATTGCAAAAAGGCGAAGAGGTATGCGCCAAATGCGGCTCGGGCGGGATTCCAACCGCCAAAGATCGTGATGGAAAGGGCGATCCAGCCGATGCCATCGAGACCCGAGATCGTGCCCATCCATCCGGCTCGGACCCCAAGAGAGTAGGCGGGTCCGGCCAACCCGATCAATGCACCGCCGACAATGGTGTAAACATAACGCATCGCATTAACGTTTGCGCCGCGGATGTATGCCGCCGCAGGTTTCTCGCCAATGCCTTGCAGCATCAAGCCGGGGCGGGTGCGGAAGATCCACAACCAGGCGAAAAAAATTGCAAGGAAACTTATGTAGGTTATGACTTCCTGTCGAAAAAAGAGCGGACCCAAAATGGGAATATCGCTCAGCAAAGGAATAGGCGCCGCTTGTAAACGCGGACCAGGCACACCCATGAATGGATTGCCAAGAAAATAGGAAAGGTCCCGACAGGTGAGCGCAAGCACAAAGCCGATCGCCACCTGAGATTGTTTAAGTGTGATGCTGGCAAATGCAACAATCAAAGCGATCAGAGCACCGATCAACATCCCTGCAAGAAAGCCCAGGACGATGCTGTCTGTAGTATAGGCAACAGCAAAACCGCTCATGGCGGTGAGCAATATCGTTCCGTTCATGGAAAGGTTAATGACCCCGGCACGCTCAGAGATCGTTTCGCCCAACACCGCAAACACGATGGGAGCCGCCGCAGCAAGTACGCCCGCCAAGCCAACGAGAAGAGTTTCTTGGTTCATTGTTATCTCATCCCTTCTTCACGAATTTTTGACGAACACCCTCAGTCAACAGAACAAACAGAACTAGAACGCCCTGCAATACACCGGAAAGCGAAGAGTCAAGTTTTAGAACAATGGGCAGTTGAATGCTGCCAATGTTCAATGCCGCGAAAAAGAGCGCAACCGGCACTGCCCAAACCGCCTGGTAATTGACAAGCATTGCCACCATCAAGCCGAGGTAACCATATCCGCTCGAGATGGAAGGAATCAGGCGGTAGTACACTGCTGTCACCTGCAAGGCTCCAGCGATGCCAGCCAACGCTCCGCATATCAGGAATGAGTAGAGCGAGTACTGCCAGGTGGGGATGCCCAACAAATACGCGGCGCGGATATTCTTCCCCACCGCCTTGATCTTTAAACCAAAATAGGTGCCGTTGAGGATGAAATAAACGATCACAATGGCAACTAATGCAATGACCAATGCTGACGGGCTGATGCGATATCCTTCAAGTTGAGGAAGGGAAAATGCTTCTGGAAATGGCTCTGTCCCGCTCATTGAAGCGACACCTTCACGTTTCCAAGGTCCAAAGATCAGGTACAACGTCAGCGCGGTGGCGACAAAGTTCAAACCCAAGCCGCCGAAGATCTCATTTACACCGCCAAAGGTTTTAAGCGCGCCAGCCAGCATGGCCCATAAAGCTCCGCCCACCATGCCTGCTAAAATGGAAAGAACAATGATCAGCGCAGGCGGAACGGTCGAATCTTGCAGGGAACGCAAGACCCATGTGGTGA
>JBAIYF010000311.1:0-4760 GCA_037916115.1 Anaerolineales bacterium | reverse complement strand
ATTATTTATTTCACAATGTTTACAAAATCGGCAAACAAGCCATAAGCCGTTTCCACCGGTCCACCGGTCATGCCGGGTTTCTCTGAGAGGACGATGGAGTAATCAATGATGACATCGGTGCGGAAGGTGATGCCGGTGCTGGAGTTCATCATGCCGTAGAGCGGCGAGGTTGAGTCGACCAATTGCGGGGCAACGCCCACTTTGATCTCGCCATTTACTTTTTCAGCAGAGCAAACCAACTTATACCGTTTGCCTTCCGCTTTGGCTTTGGCGATCATTTCGCTTGTAATGCCGCGAATGCCAGTCGGGTTCACTTGTTGTGGGGTCATGGGCGTGTCCCATAGCACAGTGACGAGCGCAGCCACTTTGATGGCGGCGTCCCAGCCGTCCACGTCGTTAGTGGGGTCGGTTTCAGCCAGCCCGATTTTCTGCGCATACGCGAGAGCCTGTTCATAGGTCTCGCCGCTTTCCATTCTTGAGAGGATGACATTGGTTGTGGCGTTGAAGATGCCTTTGAAGGATTCCAAGTCCGCGAGCGGGAACGCCTCACGCATGACCGAGAACACGGGTGCGCCTCCCAGAACCGCGGATTCATGCCGGAAGGTTTTTCCCTTCGATGCCGCTAACGCGGTCAGTTCACGATAGCCATGCACCACCGGACCTTTATTGGCGGTGCTGACATGCATGCCCAGCTCCAGCGCTGTGCGAATGTGGTCAATGGCGGGCTGACCCGTCTGTGTGTTGACGGGGGAGTTCTCGAACATGAAGTTGGCTTGGGAGTGTTTGATGACATCCAGCGAGCTTTTCACATCTACTGTAGAGAGCGAAGAGATGTCTTTTCCACTTTCTACGAGTTCCAATGCTTTCTGAATATCCAAGCCAGCTGGGTTCACGGCGTATCCATGACGACCAGTGGAAATGCCCGTGAATGAAAAGGTGACGTTGTACTTGGCTTTCAATGCATCCTGTTTGCGGACGAGAAGGCGGGCTAAAGAACGGGCGACGTTTCCAAAACCGATGAGGGCGAGGTTGTAATGCATGGGTTAAGTTCTCCTGTTTCAAGTATCACGTGCCAGGTGTCAGGTGAGTACCGAACGCGGTACGTGATACCTGACACGTGACACTAAATGGGCGGGTAGGGGTAGGCTCGGCGTCCACCCAGGGGGCGGGGGAAGACTTTGCTTTCACACAGTTCTTCGGCGCGGAGCATGAGGGCTTCGATCTCTTTTGGGCTGAGGTAACGCTCAAAGAGGGTTGACCAGTTCCCAGTCGAGGAGAGAGGCGCGAGCAATTCATCCGGTATGGCTTGTCCGGCAAAGTCCCATAAGACGGTGCGGAGTTTATGCTCTTCGTGAAAGCAGATGCCGTGGTCGATGGCGTAGAGGTGGTGGGTGTCATCTTCGAAGAAGATGTGGCTGCCTTTGCGGTCGGCGTTGTTGGCGAGCAGGTCGAAGAGGACAACGGGGCGCAGTTTTTGTTTGTCTTCAACACTGAAGTTGAAGTAGTGGTACTCGATGTCGTATTCGATGTATTGCTGCAGTGAGCCGGGTCCGTAGGGACCATCTTCACGGTAAACGGTGACGGGGACGATGTGCAAGCCGAGCGCTTCACTTAATTTGTAGGCGGCAACTTCGCGCAGGGCGAGGGTGCTATCGGGGAAGTCCCACAAGGGCTGCTCGCCCTTGCTGGGTTTGTAGACGGCTTTGATGGTTTCGCCTTCGTGGTGGACGTCGACGAGGAAGGTGTAATTGGAGCCCAGCATGAACTGACCGCGCAGTTCGTAGCTGCCGTTTTGGATGATGTTGTGAATGTTTGTGGGATGTTGAGTTACCATGTCTGGTCGAGTTTGTCGGCGTAGAACTGAATGGCGTTCTTGTACTTGATCACACCAGCATCATTTGACGTTTCTGCCAGACTGTTGAGCAGCAGTTCCATGGCTTTTGCGGGTTCGCCCAGGTTGTAATACGTCATGGCGAGAAACGTCCGGTACTCATGCCGTTCGGGAAAAAGCTGTATGGCTTGTTGAAAGGTATCGTATGCTTTTTTGTATTCCCCAATGCAGCGATAGGTACTGCCCATGCCGAGCAATGCGCCTTGCAGTTCTTCATTGTTCAAGCCGGTTTGAACAGCTTTCTCGTAAAAAGGGATGGCTTCGCGCTCCAACCCTAGAAGATCATGCACCCAGGCGCATTGGTAGTTCACCTGCGCATCGTTTGGGTATTCGGCATGCAGGTCAAGCAACAGGTCGCGTGCTTCTTCAACCTGTTTTTCTTTGCGCAGTTGAATCGCACGGGAGAGACGTTCTTCTTTTGTGTCCATGCAGGGGAAATTCACCTATAAATGAGTTTAGTGCAGGTGTCCGTTCTTTTTGGGACAGAAGTGACCGGTGGGCTCCATCGGCTGCCCACACTGCGGGCAGACGGGGCGTCCGCGTGATGAGACTTCCTGTCCCCAGCGGGCGAGTTGGCGCAGTTGGCTGCGGGTTGCCCAGAAGCGGATCTGCGATGCCTGTTCGGGATCTTGTTCTTCTGTGATGAGTTCCTTGGTGAAGATCACTACACGGTCGCGGTCTTTGTCGTAACCCAAGCCGATCTCTCCGGCACGGAAGAGCGGGTCGACGGGCGGGTTGATGCGCATCACGTCTTCGATGTAGTCGCCGGAGGCTTCTTCGAGGTCGGGGTATTGCTGGCTGAGCTGCCCAAGGAATTGCTCCACGCCAATGGCAAGCGAGATCAACTGCGCCTTTTCGATGATGACGGTGATGGTGCGCTTATCCTGATAGGCGTGTAAATAGAAAACGCGCTGACCGGGTTTGCCGATCGCGTCTGCGGTGATGTGGTCACATTCAATATCAAGGTCAATGCGGGACATAGTGAGGGTACCTTTTTTGAGAGTATACCAGAATAGACGATTGACCATTGACGATGGTGGTCTATTGCTGAGTGGAGGAATTCTTATTGTGAACGATATGAATTGTCGAATATACCGAATGAGAACAAAAATTGAGGTATTCGCCCCATTTGCATAATTTGTATTGATTCTTTTGACGATCCATCCTCCACGGTCTATCGTTTGTCGTCCAAAACGGTATAATCCCAGCATCCAACCAAAGGAGATGCCATGTACGATAAAAAGAAACTAGATGAATTACAGCAATCCCTTTCCAAATGGGAGGAAACCTCCCTCAAGAAAGCTCTAAATCAACTCCCGGAACGGGCAGATGAATTCATCACCACATCCTCCGAACCGATCAACCGACTTTATACCCCGCTCGATATTGCAAATATGGATTACGACGCTGCACTCGGATTGCCGGGTGAGTATCCCTACACGCGCGGCGTCCACCCCACCCTTCACCGCTCCAAATTGTGGACGATGCGCATGTTCGCAGGCTTTGGCACCGCGGAAGAAACGAACCAACGCTTCAAATACCTGCTCGAGCAGGGTCAGACCGGTTTGAGCATTGCCTTCGACCTGGCGACTCTCATGGGATATGACACCGACCAGCCCGAAGCGTTTGGCGAATTTGGCAAATGCGGTGTGGCGATCTCCTCGCTCAAAGATATGGAAATTCTGCTCGATGGCATTCCGCTCGACAAGGTTTCCTCCAGTATGACCATCAACTCGCCTGCCGCCATCATCTGGGCAATGTATATCGCGGCGGCGGAAAAGCAGGGTGTGCGCTCCGATCAATTGCGCGGTACGACCCAGAACGATATTCTCAAGGAGTTCATAGCCCAGAAGGAATATATCTTCCCGCCGGAACCTTCGATGCGTCTTGTGGTGGATACGATGGAGTTCGGCTCGAAACACGTGCCGCAGTGGAATACTATTTCCATTTCGGGCTATCACATCCGTGAAGCCGGTTCGACGGCTGCGCAGGAACTGGCGTTCACTCTTGCAGATGGTTTGGAATACGTCCGCTGGGGCATTGCGCGCGGTATGGACGTGGACGAATTTGCGCCGCGTCTCTCATTCTTTTTCAATGCGCACAACGACTTCTTTGAGGAAATTGCGAAATATCGTGCTGCCCGCCGCATTTGGGCGCGCGAAATGCGTGAGACCTTCAAAGCCAAAAATCCGCGTTCATGGCTGCTCCGTTTTCATACACAGACGGCGGGCGTCTCACTCACAGCCCAACAGCCGGAGAACAACATTGTCCGTGTGGCGATTCAGGCATTGGCAGCGGTATTGGGCGGCACGCAAAGCCTGCACACCAATTCGATGGATGAGGCGCTTGCGCTCCCTTCAGAACATGCGGTCAAGGTTGCTTTGCGTACCCAGCAGATCATTGCGGAAGAATCTGGTGTGACGAATACAGTGGATCCGCTTGGGGGTAGTTTCTTCGTCGAAGCGCAAACAGACCGAATGGAGAAAGATGCGTATGCCTACTTCCAGCGTATTCAAGACCTGGGCGGTGTCATCCCTGCGTTGGAAAAAGGTTTTATGCAAAGTGAAATTTCCGATGCAGCGTATCGTTACCAGCGTGAGATCGATGAAGGACGCCGCAAGATCGTGGGGGTGAATGCCTATCTCGATGACAAGCCCGCCGCAATTCCCATCCTGAAAATGGACCCAAATGGCTACAGCAGACAGGTTGCGCGCCTGAACGAAATCCGCAAGACGCGCGACAGCGGACGAGTAGGACAAACCCTTGATGCGCTACGTATTGCCTGCGAAGGCACCGAGAACACCATGCCCTATATTCTGGATTGTGTGCGGGCGTACTGTACGCTGGGTGAAATTGTCGGGGTGATGAC
>JBAIYF010000310.1:0-4304 GCA_037916115.1 Anaerolineales bacterium | reverse complement strand
ACGATATAAAAAACCACCTGAGATGACAAAAAAAACGCCTCACACTTCATCCAAACCTGTTTGCCCCCATTTGACCGAATCCACGCCCAAAGATTGGAGACCCTATTCATGATAAACACGAATACCCTTTCCAAATTCAGTTTGTTCAATGGACTGCCCGAAACGCTCCTCAAAGAGATCGCCAATATGAGCCAGGAGGTGTCCGCAAAAAAGGGCGAGTTCATCTTCCGTGAAGGCGAAACCGCAGATAAATTGCACTTCCTCCTGAATGGAAGTGTCGCCCTGCGTGTCAAATTGACCTCCCGCCCAGAAAGTATCACCGTATCCTTCGTCTCCAGCCCATACCAAAGCTTTGGATGGTCGGGAGTGGTGGCGCCGCATCATTACACCTCCAGCGCCGAATGTGACGAAGACTCCACCCTGCTCATCATCCCGGCAGAGCCATTCATGAAATTGCTCGAAGATAATCCTGAATACGGGTTCACGGTTATGAAACGCATCGCCGAAATCATCGCAGACCGCCTGCGCAACAGCCGCCAGGCGTTGCTGAAAACCATCTAGTTCGCCAAATACGGCGGGAGGACATCTCCCGCCGTATTTTTTTAGGCGTTGGTAACAATTTCATGAACAGAAACAGGTCTGGGTCCCGTGTGAAGCGGGGCGTAGTAAAATTGGTCCATGAAGCAGGCAGTAGCTGAAAATCCCATCGAAAATCTTCTTGAGCGTCTCCCTGAAAATTATTCTTCAGCAGACCGCGAGTTGGTGATGCGCGCCTATACGACTGCCGAAGAAGCTCACCGCGAACAAAAGCGCCATTCAGGCGAGCCATACATCAACCACTGCATTGCGGTTGCGCAGATCCTCACCGAGTTGAAGGTACCCGCCGAGGTGGTTGCCGCCGGGCTGTTGCACGACACCGTGGAGGATACTTCTGTAACCCTGGCAGATATCCGTCGCGATTTTGGGGATAATGTGCGCCTGCTGGTGGATGGGGTGACAAAACTGGCGCACCTGCCGCGTGTTTCGCGCGGAGACCAGCACGCCGAAAACAATGACGATGAAAAAGAAGAGATTATTCAGCCCGCCCTGCTGGGGCGCAAGGAAGATATGATCTCTGAGACGCTGCGCAAGACTTTTCTTGCCATGGGCGAGGATGTCAGCGTAGTTCTCATCAAACTGGCAGACCGTCTGCATAATATGCGCACACTCGGTCATATGCCGGAACACAAGCGCAAACGCATTGCGCAGGAAACGCTGGATATTTTTGCACCGCTGGCAAACCGCCTCGGTATCTGGCAGTTAAAGTGGGAATTGGAAGACCTAAGTTTTAGATACGTTCAGCCTGAAAAGTACAAAGAGATCGCAGAACAATTGGCAGAACGCCGTCCCGACCGGGAAAAGCAGCTGGAAGATATTAAAGAAAAATTGGTACGTCTGCTGGAAAAGAACAACATCAAAGCCGAAGTCAGCGGGCGTCCCAAACATATTTTTTCCATTTTCAAGAAAATGGAAAAAAAGGATAAATCCTTTGGCAAGTTGTACGACGTCCGCGCTGTGCGCCTGATCGTGCCCGATATTCCATCCTGCTATGCCGCCTTGGGTGTCATCCACACTACCTGGCGCCCAGTGCCGGACGAATTCGACGATTACATTGCCGCACCGAAGGACAATCATTACCAATCCCTGCATACAGCAGTGATGTACGACGACAAACGCCCTCTGGAAATTCAGATCCGCACCATGGAAATGCATCTGAATGCCGAGTACGGCATTGCGGCGCACTGGCGATACAAAGAAGGCGGCAAGCACGACGAGCAATTCCAGGAACGCATCAAAGACTTGCGCAAGATGATGGAATGGCGTACCGATGTGAATGACGCAAGCGAGTTCGTCGAATCCATGCGAACCGACGTATTCCAGGATCGGGTTTACATCTTCACCCCGCGCGGCGACGTGATCGACCTGCCCGCCGGTTCCACTCCCATCGACTTTGCCTACCACGTCCACACCGATATTGGTCACCGCTGCCGCGGTGCGCGCGTTAATGGAAAACTGGTTCCGCTCGATACAGAACTCAAGACAGGCGACACCGTGGAAGTGTTAACCGCCAAACGCGGCGGACCGAGCCGCGACTGGTTAAACAGCAACCTCAATATGGTCAAGACCCAGCGCGCCAAATCAAAGATCCGCGTATGGTTCAAGGTACTTGAAGATGAGCAAAACCTTGCCAACGGGCGCGGTATGTTCGAACGCGAAATACAGCGGCTTGGCATTGGCGAAGTCAACTACGAAAAGATCGCCCGCGAACTCGGCTACAAAACCCCTGATGCCATGTTCATCCACCTTGCCACGGGCGAACTTTCCACCAACAAGCTCATCAAACAATTCTCTGAAGACGAAGAGATCAAGGACATCCTCGAAGCCAACGCGCCGGAGCCCATCAAAGCGCCCACCGACTCAGTCGAAGTGGTCGGCTTGAAGGGTATGCTGGCATCCATGGCGAAATGCTGCAACCCCGCCCCCGGCGATCAGATCGTCGGCTACATCACCCGCGGACGCGGCGCATCCATCCACCGGCAAGACTGCCCCAACATCCTCCAGATCGCAGACCGCGAACGCCTGCTTAAAGTCGGCTGGGGTCACGTCGAACAAACCTTCCCCGTTCCGATCCGCATCAAAGCGTATGACCGTCAGGGTTTGATGAGCGACATCTCGAACCTGCTAGCCGACGAAAACATAAACATCAATAATGTCACCGTCAGCGTTCACCGCAGCACCGCAGACCTGAGACTCATCATCGAAGTAAAAGACCTCACCCAACTCAGCCGCATCCTCACCCGCATCGAAAACCTGCCCAATGTGCTTGAAGCAGTAAGAACAAAACCCGGCTAGTGCGCGCTTGGGGGTATAATCGCCGCGCCTCCTATGCTTACTGTTACCGAAGCGCGTGAGCGCATCCTTTCACACTTTACTGCAAAAGCAACTGAAAACATCCCGCTCATCGATTCAGCAGGGCGCATCCTCGGTGTGGATATTCCCGCAGATGAAGATTACCCGCCCTTCGACAATTCTGCCGTAGATGGTTTTGCCCTGCGCGCTGAAGACACATCCGCCTCTTCCGTGACCTTGAGCGTGGTTGCCGATATCCCAGCCGGGTCCACGCCGACAGTTTCACTGCAAACCGGGCAAGCCGCCCGAATTATGACCGGCGCGCAACTCCCTCACGGCGCCGACTGCGTCATCCTTGTCGAAGATACCGATTTCAACGACCGCAGCGCAGGAACCACCGCCCCCAAAACAGTGACCTTCACAAAACAAATGAAAGCCGGTGATAACATCCGCACCCGCGGCATGGACATACGCTTGGGTGAGATCGTACTGAAAAGCGGGCGAACCCTCAAAGCGCAAGACCTGGGTCTTCTCGCAACACTAGGCATCGGAGAAGTAAACGTCCACAAAAAGGCACGGGTTGCACTGCTATCCTCTGGCGACGAGTTGCTGGATGTGAGCGCAAAACTCCAACCCGGCAAGATTCGTGATGCGAATTCCTACTCATTGGCAGCCTCAATTGAACAAGCTGGTGCGGAAGTTATCCGCCTCGGCGTGGCGAAAGATACGCGCGAATCTGTTTCAACCCTTTTAGATAAAGCCGCCAACTCTGGTGCAGATCTCATCCTCTCATCGGCAGGTGTGAGTGTCGGCGCTTTTGACTACATCAAAGAAGTCATCGACGCGAATGGCAGGATGGATTTTTGGAAGGTCAACATGCGTCCGGGTAAACCGTTGGCATTTGGTGCATACCGCGGCATTCCATTCATTGGGCTGCCCGGCAACCCGGTTTCAGCATTCGTCGGGTTTGAGATCTTCGTGCGTCCCGTGCTCGAGCGGCTGAACGGCAAAATGGACGGGAGCAGGCAAAGGGTCCGCGTGAGAACCGAAGAAGAGATCCTCTCGGATGGACGCGAAAGTTATCTGCGGGCAAGAATCCACATCACAAATGGTATTCGCAACGCCACGCTGACCGGGCATCAGGGGTCGGGCAATCTTCTCTCATTAGTACAAGCGGATGCTTTACTAATCATACCCGCTGGTGTAAAATGCGTGCCTGCTGGTGAGGAAGTGGACGCCATATTACTTTGAGGAACCATGAATAAAAAGCTCTACATTGCATCGATCGTGCTTGTGGTCATTGGACTGCTCGTTTCCATTTACATGACGGTTTACAAATTCAGCGGGAACGACGGCATGTGCCTCGGTTCCGGCGATTGCTCCACTGTGAACGCCAGTGTTTTTTCAGAAGTGAA
>JBAIYF010000309.1:0-5873 GCA_037916115.1 Anaerolineales bacterium | reverse complement strand
CGAGGTGCTGGGTTCCATCCGTAAAGTAGAAGCCAGACATGCGTCCCTGAGCGCCTTCGCCAGCCAGGTCGAGGTCTGAGAAGTTCTTGGTCAGGCGGGAGCCAACAGCACCAAAGATCCAGTCGAGGTTGCCGCCGCGTTCCACACGGGCGCGCTCATGCGAGAAGTTCCATACGTGGCGACCCCAAGACTGCAATTCAACGAAGCGCAGGTTGGCATCTTTACCAACGTAGATCTCGACCACACCGGCATGCATGGCATGACCAGTTTCATCCGGTGAAGCCGCTTCGTGGACGTAGGTGACAGAAGCACCATCTTCCACGTAAACAATCAAATGCGAGAAATGCGCGAGGTCGGCGCCGGGACCCCACAGCACGGAGTGGAGCGGCTGCTCCACTTGCACGCCCTTGGGCACATAGAGCAGAACACCATTTTCAGAGAGAGCCGAAGCCAGCGCGGCAAACTTGCCATCTTCCGGCTTGACGACCTGACCGATCAACTTCTTGAGCAGGTCAGCATGATTCTTTTCAGCGGTGCGGAAGTCGGTGAAGATCACGCCTTTCTTGGCGAGGGTTTCATCCAACTCCACATTGGAGCCGCCGGGGAGCAGAGTGATCTGTCCGCCGTGCTGTTCGCCGGTGAGCGGCTTGAGCAGTTCTTCGGGAACAACGGGCAAGTCTTCGAAGGCACCCGCCTTGGGGAGCTTGAAATCAGAAGCGGGCAGCAAGCGCAAGTCGGTGCGGCGCCAGGCTTCGTCGGTGGCGACGGGGAGGGCAATCTTCTGGAAGGAGTCCCAAGCCCCGGTGCGGAATGAGGCGAGTCCGCTCGCGGAAGGGACATCTGCCTGCGTGAAATTAAATTCCTTCGCGGCAGTGTCGGCGCGTCGTCCTCGTGATACGGTTACTTTTGGTTTCTCTTGCATGTGTTTATCCGTTGAAGGTTGAAGGTTTAAGGTTGCAGGTTCTTTTACCTGTAACTTGCGACCGACTACCCGATCGAGCCTTCCATTTGAAGTTGGATGAGGCGGTTCATTTCGACTGCGTACTCCATGGGGAGTTCTTTGACGAGCGGTTCGATGAAGCCGGAGACGACCATGGTGGTGGCTTCCTCTTCGGAGAGACCGCGGCTCATGAGATAGAAGAGCTGTTCCTCACCCACTTTGCTGACCGAGGCTTCGTGACCGATGGTCACATCGTCTTCGTCGATCTCGATGTAGGGATAGGTGTCGGAGCGGGATTGCGGGTCGAGCAGGAGCGCATCGCAAACGACGTTGGACTTGACGCCCTTGGCGCCCTTGTAGACCTTGAGCAAGCCGCGATAGGAGGCGCGTCCGCCGCTCTTGGAGATGGACTTGGAAGTGATCTTGCTGGTGGTGTTCGGCGCGAAGTGAACCATTTTGGAACCAGCATCTTGAATCTGACCGACGTTGGCGAACGCCATGGAAAGCATTTCGCCGTGAGCGCCGGGTTCCATCAAGTAGCAGGAGGGGTACTTCATCGTGACCTTCGAGCCGATGTTGGCGTCCACCCATTCGTGGGTGGCGTTCTCGAAGACCTTGGCGCGCTGAGTCACAAGATTGTAGACGTTGGTCGACCAGTTCTGAATGGTCGAGTAGCGCGAGCGAGCACCCTTCTTGACGATGATCTCGATCACGCCGGAGTGGAACGAGTCAGTGGTGTACTGCGGGGCGGTACAACCTTCCACGTAGTGAACAGAAGCGCCTTCATCTACAATGATGAGGGTGCGCTCGAACTGACCGACGTTGGCAGTGTTGAGGCGGAAGTACGCCTGAAGCGGAAGGTCAACCTTCACACCCTTGGGCACGTACACGAACGAACCGCCCGACCATACAGCAGAGTTGAGCGCGGCGAACTTGTTGTCTTCGATCGGAATCACGGTGCCGAAATATTCGCGGAACAGATCCGGGTGCTGGCGCAGACCATCTTCGATGGAGAGGAAGATCACGCCCTGCTCTTCGAGGTGCTTCTGAATGGAGTGGTAGACCATTTCCGATTCGTATTGGGCACCGAGACCGGCGAGGAACTTCTGCTCGGCTTCAGGTACACCCAACTTATCGAAGGTGCGCTTGATGTCATCGGGCACGTCGTCCCAGGATTTTTCCTGCTTCTCGGTCGGCTTGACGTAGTAGTAAATATCGTCGAGGTTGAGGGACTTGAGTTCAGGTCCCCAATTAGGCATGGGGCGTTTGAGGAAGTGATCGAGCGCCTTGAGGCGGAACTCGAGCATCCACTGCGGCTCGCCCTTCATACGGGAAATATTTTCAACAACTTCACGGCTCAAACCTTTTTCAGATTTGAAAGAGTAGTTATCGTCGCGGTCATGAAAACCGTACTTGTACTCGCCGATCTCTTCTAATATCTTTGCATCTTCAGACATGGTGTTTTCCTGTAAATACAAGATTGCTTCGCCGCAAAATATAAGAACGCGGCTCGCAATGACGGAATGCTATGCCGCTTCTTCAGCGGTCTTTTCGCGCAGCCAGTCGTAGCCCTGCTCCTCAAGGTGCAAAGCGAGGTCGGGTCCGCCGGATTCGACGATGCGCCCGCCCATCATGACATGCACGAACTGCGGTTTGATGTAGTTCAACAGGCGCTGGTAGTGCGTAATGACGAGCACACCAAGTTCAGGTCCGGAAAGAGCGTTGACGCCCTCGGAGACGATGCGGAGCGCATCGATGTCCAGACCGGAGTCGGTTTCATCCAAAATGGCGAAGCGCGGCTTGAGGGTAGCCATCTGCAGAATTTCGGCGCGCTTCTTCTCACCGCCGGAGAAACCATCGTTGAGGTAACGACCGGCGAAGGTGTGGTCCATCTTGAGCATGTCCATCTTTTCCTTTAACATCTTGCGGAATTCAGGAATGGGCATGCCCTTGTCTTCGGGGTTTTCGGCGCGGCGGCGGGAGTTGATCGCCGAGCGCAGGAAGTTCGCCACGGTCACACCGGGGATGGCAACCGGGTATTGGAATGCAAGGAAGATGCCCGCGCGGGAGCGTTCATCGGGTTCCATTTCGAGCACATTTTCACCGTCCAGAAGCACTTCGCCGCTGGTGACGGTGTAGTTGGGGTGCCCCATCAGGGTATATGCCAGGGTGGACTTGCCGGTCCCGTTCGGACCCATGATGGCGTGAACCTCGCCCTGTTTGATGGTGAGGGTCAACCCTTTGAGAATTTCTTTATCCTCAATGCTGACATGCAAATCTTTGATCTCTAACTGCGACATTCGTTTTGCTCCTACAGGAATTACCGCATTTGCGGTGGAAATTAAGCCAATGCTGGCGTTTTTACTAAGGCGAAAGGCATTATAGCAAAAGCGACTAGATTTGTCAATATTTATGATATTTTTCTAGTAAATCCAAGACGTGTCTATGTTTTGCAAAGAATGCGCATCAACAAAAATCTTTGGGCGGTATAATCCCGCCCCATGAATAACCGAACCTACGACCTTGCCATCTTCGACTGCGACGGCGTGCTTGTAGACAGCGAGCCGCTTGCAAATCGTGTCTTTGTTCAACTTGTCCGTGAAAGCGGGTTTGAGATTGATGAAGCAGCCTACCTGAAAAAATTTTCGGGCATCACCTTACCAGATCGAATAAGCACAACCGCCGAAGAATTGAATTGGACGCCCCCGAAAAATTTTTTGGATGAATTCAACACCCGCCTCAAAACCCTGACCGAGGAACTGCTTCAACCCGTTGAGGGAATCCACGACCTGATAAAAAGTCTGCCCGTTCCGAAATGCGTGGCATCCAATGGCAGCCGCGAAGAGATCGTCCTGCGGCTCGAACTTTCCAAGCTGGCTCCCTTCTTTGGCAACGCCATCTTCAGCGGACTCGAAGTACCCAACCCCAAACCCGCGCCCGATGTTTATCTTGCCGCCGCACAATCGTTCGGAATTCCGCCTTCCCGCTGCATCGTTATAGAAGATAGCATTCCGGGCGTCACTGCTGCAGTCCGGGCAGGGATGCGGGTCTACGGACACGCCGCCTACACCCCCGCCGAGAAATTACAAGAAGCCGGAGCCATTCCGTTTGCCAACATGCCCGAACTACAGGAAATGCTTGCGCGTGAAAAAGTGAATTGATCCTATTCCAAATACATATTTCTCAGATGGTCGATATCTTTTTCGCTTAAACCCAACCCAGTTCGGACGTAGGTATCAAACGAGCCAAAATCCTGCGCGATCCGCTCGAAGGCGGCGGAGATATAGTATTCATCCGCTTTGATAAAGCCACGGATGCCGTCAGAAAACTTTTTCCCCTTGAACAGCCTCGCCGTGAACAGATTCCAGGAATGTTTTTGCAGCAGATACTTATTGGTCAACAAATAATCCTGCATAACCACATCACGCGGCACACCCAGCAGAGACAGCAAAACCGCCGCCGCAAAACCCGTGCGGTCCTTGCCTGCCGCGCAATGGAACAAAAGCGGCTCGCCATTTGAATTCAGCACCTCGCGAAAAAATTGTGCATACCCCGGCGTGAAGTTGGCAACCAATTCGGTATTGGTCGCGCGCATATATTCGGCAGGATCCAACCTAGCAAGGTTCTTCACCATATCGCCCGCCGCCTCGTGCCATACCTTGGTGCTTGAATCTTCCATTGGGATATGCACATACCGCGCCCCCGCAGGGAGTTGATCCGGGCGGCGCTCCAATTCATGCTCAGCCCGAAAATCGACGATCAACTGCAAATTCAATGTCGCCAGCCGCTTCTGGTCAGATGACGTCGGCTTGTGCAGGCTGCCCGAACGATACAGCACGCCCCAGCGGACAGTCCTGCCGTCCGCCGCGGCGTAACCGCCAAGGTCGCGGAAGTTATCGATCTTCCGAAATCCCAAATATCTGTTTTTTCCTGCGAAAATGCCAGATCTTATATTCGCTATTTCCATGACTGCTCCTGTCAAAGAGCACCATTATAGCGGTGCTTTTCAAATGTATAATCCCGCCCATGGAAACCATATCCCTAAAACCCATTGCAACGGTAAAAAGCCCGCGTGTGGAAGTGGAAGATGATAACTGGGGCGATATCGTCTCGGTCATCGAATTGGACGAGTCCATGCCGGACGAGGCATTATACGAAATCGAAAGTTTTTCGCACGCCGAGATCATTTACTATTTTCACAAGGTACCCGATGCGAAGATCGAGAAGGGCTCCCGCCACCCGCGCAACAATGCAGACTGGCCCAAAGTAGGGATTCTCAGCCAACGGGGCAAGAATCGCCCCAATAGGCTGGGCTCAACCATCGTCCAGGTTTTGAAGCGGGAGGGGCGCCAACTCCACGTGCAGGGACTGGACGCCATCGACGGGACTCCCATCCTGGATATTAAACCGGTCATGAAAGAATTTTTACCGCGTGAAGAAGTGCATCAACCGCAGTGGGCAACCGAGTTGATGAAAAACTATTGGAGCAAAGAGGCATGATGAAAGCCGTCCGTTTTGTAGGTGTGAAGCAGCCGCTGCAAATGCAGGAAATTCCCGTACCTGAGATCGGCGAACGGGACGTGCTGGTAAAAGTGATGGCGGCGGGTGTTTGCCATTCAGATGCGCACTATCGCGCGGGCATTTCACCCGTGCGCCCCGTACCGCTGACGCTTGGGCACGAAGTGGCGGGTATTGTTAAAAAAGCAGGCGCGCAAGTTCATAATGTAAAAGTTGGTGATCGCGTGGCGCTGCATTACAACCTCTCCTGCGGAAATTGTTATCACTGCTCCACCGGCAACGACCAATTTTGTGAAAAGGTTTTGATGATCGGACAGTACACCAACGGCGGCTATGCCGAATACATTGCCGTGCCAGCCCGCAACGCCATTCCACTCCCCGATGAAATTCCATTTGAACAGGGCGCAACGTTAAT
>JBAIYF010000308.1:0-3410 GCA_037916115.1 Anaerolineales bacterium | reverse complement strand
ATTCTGGATCAATCTGAACACTTATTCTGAATTAACTTGAACACTGATTCTGGTTTCAAGCTGAACACTTTTTGGGATTTTCCAGAATAGGTGTTCAAGTTGCCAGAATAGCTGTTCAAGATGCCAGAATTCCGCCTAACGCATTGTTTATAAAACTAGACTATCCTTGCCGCCTTTTGTGGAAAAGATATGTCAGCGAAGAGAACAGCAATGCGAAAATTAAGAGAAGTACTCAGACTCAGCTACAGCGCCGGATTAAGCATCCGAAAAATCAGTGCCAGCACCAAGATCAGTGTCGGCAGCATTCAAAGCATCTTAAAACTAGCCGAACAACTGAACATCACTTGGCCATTACCGGAGGATTGGGATGATCAGACTTTAGCCCTGAAGTTTTATCCCCGTTCGGATGCTCGGCCTTCACCCAAATACCAGGAACCGGTATGGACAGACGTTCATCTGGAGCTGAAGAAAAAAGGCGTGACCAAGCAATTGCTCTGGGAGGAATACGCCCAGCAGTATCCGAATCGTTGCTATAGCTATTCGCAGTTCTGCGCCCGTTATTCAGGCTGGCTGAAGAAACAAAAACGATCCATGCGGCAAGCCCATCGCGCCGGTGAAAAATTGTTTATCGATTATGCCGGACCTACGATACCGGTGGTTTGTGCCGCCAGCGGTGAAATACGGGCGGCACAAATCTTTGTGGCAGTATTGGGCGCATCCAATTACACCTTCGCCGAAGCGACCTGGAGCCAGAGTCTGCCGGATTGGTTAGGCAGCCATGTCCGCGCCTTTGAGTTTTTTGGTGGTACGCCAGTGATGTTGATCCCCGATAATTTAAAAAGCGGGGTGAATAAAGCCTGTCGCTACGAACCCGAACTCAATCCCAGCTATCAACAGTTGGCGGCTCATTATGCAGTCGCGGTGATGCCTGCCAGACCCTATAAGCCCAAGGATAAAGCCAAGGTCGAGGCCGGTGTCCAGCTTGTTGAGCGCTGGATTATGGCCAAACTGCGCCATCAAACTTTCTTTTCTTTGGCGGAGCTAAATCACTGTATCAGCGCCTTATTGACCGAACTCAATCAGAAGCCCTTCAAACAAATGCCAGGCAATCGCCAGCAGTGGTTTGAAAAACTCGACCAACCAGCCCTGTCAGCGTTGCCCAAGCATGCTTACCAGTACACGGACATCAAAACGGCCCGCGTCAATATCGATTATCACCTGATTTACGACCAACATCTCTATTCAGTGCCGCATCACTGCGTGGGCGAACAGGTTGAGTTGCATGCCGGTGACAAACTGATTGAGGTCTACTTTCTTAACCAACGCATCGCCACCCACGTCCGAAAGTATTATCCCGGCATGACCACCGAGCCAGGGCACATGCCCGAACAACATACCCAGCATCAGCAATGGACGCCAGGGCGGTTAATGAACTGGGCGCAATCGATAGGGCCTGAGGTGCTTCAGTGGGTGAAGGCACAGTTACAGCGTAAAGCCCATCCTGAACAAGCTTACCGTGTCTGTCTGGGTTTATTGAATCTCAACCGAACCTATGCCTCCGAACGCTTGAATCAAGCCTGTGCGATTGCCAACAGAGAAGCCCTGTTCAAGTTGAAAAACGTGAAAGCCATTTTGCAAAGCAACCGGGATAAACTGCCGGAATCCTTGCCAGTGCAGCTTTCTTTATTGCCTCAGGATCATGAAAACATTCGTGGTGCCAAGAGCTTTCACTAACCATCAGCCCCTCTAAAGAATTGAGCAAACAGGCTCTGCATCACATTGATTTTGAAGACACTGAATGCTCAATTTTTTTCTTACCAGACACAGGACATTAACATGATTGAAACTACCCTCAGCCAACTACGCCAGTTGAAACTAAACGGCATGGCCTCTGCGCTGCAAACTCAACTGGAACAGCCCGGCACTTACGAAGGATTAGCCTTTGCCGAACGCCTGCAATTGTTAGTCGATCACGAAGACCAAGAGCGAAATCAGCGTAAACAGGAACGCTTGACACGCGCTGCTCACTTTAAACTCAAGGCTCATGCCAAAGATATTGATTATCAGCCCGCCAGAGGCTTGCAGCCGTCACAAATGGCATCGTTGCTGTTATGTGACTGGCTAAAAAAAGCCCAGAACCTGTTGCTGACCGGCCCCTGCGGCACCGGCAAAACCTATATTGCTTGTGCACTCGGCCACCAAGCCTGCCTGAAAGGCCACAGCGTCCGATATTACCGGCTTCCACGCCTCGTCCTCGCCTTGACACAAGCCAAGGCGGATGGCAGCTACAGCAAATTGCTAAAAGCCATAGCCAGTCTGAATTTACTGATCATTGATGACTGGGGGCTGGAACCTTTGACTGCCGCCACCCGAAATGACTTGATGGAAATAATGGATGATCGCTATGAGCAATCGGCAACCATCATTATCAGTCAATTACCGACAGAACAATGGTATCAAGCTATTGGTGATAATACCTTAGCCGATGCCATCTTAGACCGGCTGATGCACAACGCCCACCGGATCAATTTGAAAGGAGAATCGATGCGAAAAAAAATGAATTCCTTGACCCAAGTTGAACACTTAGAGTAAAAATTCACTTCCACCGATGCGTTAGGTTTTAGGTGTTCAAGTTCAACCAGAATCACTGTTCAAATTAATCAGAATACGCAGTTACGACGAAAACATTTGGTTCAGTGGAGATATCGATCTTATCTGCTATAGCGTGCTCTTTAGCATCATCGAATAGATTCAATTGTGGCGACTGTGGATCCTTTCCTAGTAAATCTATAAAATTAATAGGATTATTTGCCGTATACCCATAAAGATTTGTATCCATACCTGAAAACAATACCGGGTCTTTCGTCGTCCACCTCCCCGTCTCCGCCTCATAATCCCTCGCCCCAAACCTTACAAACCTGGTATCCCGGTCATATAACCCGCCGGCAAAACCGAACGGCTGGAATCCCGGATTGGTATCCAGCGTGACGTTGCCGAACGCGTCGTACTCCATCTCCTGCGCCACGGTATTCGTGGCCACGTCCACCACCAGCCTCGGACTTCCGAGGTGGTCCTTGACGATCCGATAGGTCAAGCCACCCTTGATCATGTAGTCCGGCACATTCACGCCGGTAGTGTAAATGAAGCGGCTGACGATATTACCGCTACCGTCCAGTTCGGCAATGGGTTGGAGTTGCCCTTGGTAGAGGAGCGCCTGCACCAGGGTGCCGTTGACCTTCTTGCCAATGCGGCGGTTCTGGCCGTCGATCACATAGTCGATGACGGTACCGCCAGACAGTGTGACCTTGCGGAGATTGCCGAGCACGTCGTAGTCGTACTGGGTGGTCTGACCACCGACAGTTTTTTGCTTTAGTTCACCGTTGGCGGTGTATTGATAGGTGGTGGCGCCT
>JBAIYF010000307.1:0-2172 GCA_037916115.1 Anaerolineales bacterium | reverse complement strand
CTTCCACGTCGGCGCCATCTGCGCTTTTGAAACGGATCTCGCGCATCTCAGGCATGTGGAGTTGGTCAAGCAGGTCTTTGTTAAGCGAAGTAAGTTGATTTTCTTTCAAGGTGGAAAGATCGAGCAGGGAGAGTTGCGTGGGGTCGAAAGGCGTGGCAACCCCGAAGAGTAAAACATTGCCCACACGATTGAAAGGATTGCAGAAGCGTTTTCCACTGGCGATGGTCTGAATGGATTCTGCGCCATTCAACGAGACACGAATTAAATTCACTTCGCCGCCATTCAACGTGCAAAGGATGGCTTCGCTGGAATCATCCGCGGGCAGAATGCGGGCGGGACCAAACCCCCACGGCACGGGGAAGTCGTCGTGCAGGCGTCCGTCGATGATGTTGGGATTTGATGTGGTGCGGCATTCAATATTGCTGCCATCAGAGTTCATCACGAACAGATCATTTTTGCTGCCGTATATTTTTCCGACAGGCACACCGGCAAAGGCGATCCTGCCGTCTTTGAGCCATGTGGCATTTTGGATGATGCCCCACTCTTTCGAGAGGATCAGGCGTGAGTTGCCGTTTAGATCAACAGCGCGAATATCGGCAGAGGTGAAGATCGAATCGGGATCAAAGTTGGCAAGGTAGAGCAGTTCGTTCCCAGCGGGCGACCAGGCAACGGGAGCATGATTCCACTCACCCTGAGTCAGAGGCGTGGTTTGTCCGCTTTCCACATCCAGGATATGAATCTGCTTGACAAACGGGTCTATGTATCCGATGGCGTCGAAACGATAGATGGGGCGCGTGATGCGGCGCGGTTGGGATGGGTCGGGCTGGTTTTCTCGTTTTGCAGAGAAGACGAGACGTTTGCCATCAGACGACCAGATCAATGCGCCCGCGCAGCCTTGCGGAAAGTTCGTGAGTTGGCGAGTTTGATTATCGGCAAGCGAGAATAAAAAGATCTGCGGCTTCTTCTCGCGGGTGGAGAGGAAGGCGATGCGCGTGCCATCGGGCGACCAGACAGGTGAGCTATCCGTCCATTCGCCATTGGTTAGTTGCGTTGCTGTTTTGTTTTGCACATCCATCAGCCACAGGTTCGAAAACTCGGCGTCTTTGGCTTCGTCGGTGCGCAATAACACGTAAACGACCTTGGTGCCATCGGGCGAAAGTTGGGCTTCGGGCATGTATTCAAAGCGGAACAAGTCGGCGGGTTCGAACGGGCGTTGTATCATTTCAGCCTCCGATCTTTTTCATGGATTCAATAATCGCATCGCCAACCTGACGGGTGTTGGCTGTGCCGCCCAGGTCGGGTGTCAACACTTTACCCGCCTCGGTGACCGACCGAATGGCTTGCATCGTCAACTCGGAGGCTTTTTTCTCGCCGAGAAAGTCCAGCATCATTGCCGCGCTCCAGATGGCGGCGATCGGGTTGGCAATGCCTTTTCCGGCAATATCCGGCGCGGAGCCATGCACCGGCTCGAACATGGATGGATAGCGACGGTCAGGATTGAGGTTGGCGCTGGGCGCAATGCCCATGCTGCCGCAAATGGCGCTGCCCAGGTCGGTGAGAATATCGGCGAACAAATTGGAGGCAACGACCACATCCAATGATTCGGGCTTGAGCACAAAACGCGCCGCCATGGCGTCCACCAAGATGCGCTCGGTCTTGAGGTCGGGATATTCGGCTGTGACACGCTCAAAGATGTCGTCCCACAACACCATGGTATGCCGCTGCGCGTTGGACTTGGTGACGCTGGTCAGCAGTTTGCGCGGACGGCTCATTGCCAGTTCGCAAGCATAGCGCATAATGCGCTCCACGCCGGTGCGGGTGAAGATCGCCGTCTCGACCGCCACTTCAAGCGCATGGTCGGTGTGGATGCGCCCGCCCGCGCCGGAGTATTCGCCTTCGGTGTTCTCGCGCACCACAATGAAATCCACATCGCCGGGCTTTTTATCGCGCAATGGGGTGGGCACGCCGGGCATCAACACGCTGGGGCGCACGTTCGCGTATTGCTCGAAGCCCTTACGGATCGGCAGTAAAAGTCCATGCAGCGAGATATGGTCGGGTACGGTGGGGAAGCCAACCGCGCCAAAGTAGATGGCATCGAATGGTTCAAGGATCTTGAGCGCATCCTTCGACATCATCTCACCATGTTGAAGATAATACTCGCAGCCCCATGGA
>JBAIYF010000306.1:0-5191 GCA_037916115.1 Anaerolineales bacterium | reverse complement strand
CCAATGAGCATGTGAAAATCTGGGATCGCATCCGCGGCATTCGCAAGCCGGTCATTGCAGCGGTTTCAGGTTGGGCGCTTGGCGGCGGAAGTGAATTCGTCCTCTCGTGCGATATGGTGGTGGCAAGTGAGTCTGCCAAGTTCGGTCAGCCCGAGATCACCATTGGCATCATCCCCGGCGCGGGCGGCACACAAAGACTCGCCCGTCTCGTTGGCAAACATCTCGCCATGGAAATGGTCATCAACAACCGCACGCTCACCGCACAAGAAGCGCAGCAGTTCGGTCTGGTCAATCGCATTGTGCCCGTCGAAGGCTATCTCGATGCCGCCGTTGCCTTTGCCGAAGAGATCGCCTCACGCGCACCCATCGCCGTCCGCATGGCGAAGGATGCCGTCAACGCCGCGTTTGAAACCACGCTCACCGAAGGTCTCGCCGTCGAGAAGCGCAACTTCTATCCATTGTTCGCAACCGAAGATCAAAAAGAAGGCATGCAAGCCTTCATCGAAAAACGTAAACCAAATTGGAAGGGAAAATAAATTGCTCCAGACGGGGCTTAGCCCCGTCCTGAGCTTGAGATAACCATGCCCGCCTCTTCCCTTAATCTCAAATCTGCCCTCTCCGACCTGAGCCTGAGAAAACGCCTCGTGCTGGTTCACGCCTCCCCGCTGGTGAATGCAGATGAATTGCTAAACGCCCTGCTCGAAACCACCGGCGGATTCTTCACTCCAACCTTCACACCCAAATCACTCCTGCCAGTGGATTACCACCCCGCCCAAAACAAAGCGGATGTGAAAACTTTAGCCAAAGCCTTCACACCATCCATGCCCGCGGATGAAGCCCTCGGCTCATTCTCTGAACTGGTGCGGGGTCATTCCAACGCAAAGCGTTCCATTCACCCGGTCCTTTCCTTCGCAGGCATCGGCGCAGATGACCTCATCCTCTCGCAGACTCTTCACGAACCTTATGCACCGATCGCCTCTCTTGCCGATGTTGAAGGCGTCATTCTGCTCGTCGGCATGGACCAACGCGTTAACTTCAGTATCCATTACGGCGAGAAAATAGCGGGGCGCACCCAATTTGTCCGCTGGGCGCTGACGGAGAGCGGTGTGGTCGAATGTCCGTATTTCCCCGGCGATTCCGAAGGCTTCAACGCCATCAGTCTCACCATCAAACCATTCACCCGTCAAACCGAAGTGGACGGAGTGAAAATACAAGCCATCCCTGTCAGTGAATTGCTGCGGGCAGTGGTGAACAGAATTCACGAAGATGCGTACACGTTGTTATGTGGGCGTCCTGATTGCGAACGATGTGAAGCGGTTAGGTGGGGGTAGGAAGGGATAAGGGTTCCTAATCCTTTGTAACTTAGACCTAGTCACTTGTCACTCAATCCCTTTTTCCTTCAACCATCCCATAATTCGCTCTGCCACAGCCTGCCAGCCTTTTTCGAGCATCATGTCGTGCGCCATGTTCGGGAAGATCTCGGCAGTGGTGTTATAGGCGTGTGCTGTTTTATGCACATCTACTGGCGGGATGACCGTGTCATTTTCCGCGCCAAGGATGAGTAGAGGCGTTTTGACTTTTTGGGGGTTGGCAAGTTTAAGTCCCAGTAATTCAATGAACATACGAAACGACTCATCATTCATTTTGGCGTGGTATTTCAAAAACTGCTCTTGTGGAAAATCATTTGAGAAGAAAGCCCATTTTGCAAGGTCGGGCGATTCGATCAGCGGTTTTAGACGGAACTGTGTCAAAACTTTGAATAATGTCATTGGGTTGCGTTTGAAGACCAGCCACGTGCCATGCCAAAGTCCATTATGCGGGTTGGAAGCCAGCAGAACCCCAGCCGGAGCGTGGTTTCGTTCGAGATATTTCTGGACGACGAATCCACCCATGGAGTGCCCGACCAGCACCGGCGGAGTCGGAAGCGTCCGCGCAACCTGCTCCACATCACTGACATAGTCCATGATTCCGCTGCCTTGAATCTTCCCCTCGCTTCCGGCGTGTCCACGCAAACTGAGGGCGGTGACGTGATACCCAGCATTTGCGAAGAATGGCAGGAAGTGCTCATCCCAGCACCAAGCTCCATGCCACATACCGTGAATGAAAAGAATGGGTGTCTTGAATTTTTGTTCTTTGGGGATGCGCGTGATAGTCTCAAGTTTCATGGTCAGTTTCTACTTGAGTGTACTGTAAATGAAATCAAAAACAAAGCCTAAAGCGTTTTTTCGTGCATTCGATTATTCGTAAAATTCGCGTTAAGCTTTTGTTACGGGCGCAAAACAAAAAGACCCCTGCGAGAGGAGTCTTTGTGAGCGCGGAGGGGATCGAACCCTCAACAAACGGCTTAAAAGGCCGCTGCTCTGCCATTGAGCTACGCGCCCATTGTTAAAGCGGATTGCATTCTATCACGGCAGGATGCATGCGTCAACGTGAGGTAATTAACCGTGATACCGCACCGTCCAAGCCGATGGAGGTACAACCTATGAGTTCAGTCAAATATGTTACCGAACAAGACTTCCAGGATGAGGTCATCAGTTCGCAAACCCCAGTATTGGTAGATTTCACAGCAGATTGGTGTCAGCCGTGTAAGATGATCTCGCCCATTGTTGAACAGCTTGCAGGTCAGTGGGATGGCAAGGTCAAGGTCGTGAAGCTCGATGCCGATCAGAACCCCAGCGTGATGATGCAGTTTGGCGTAATGGGACTTCCTACTCTCATCCTCTTCAAGAGCGGTGAGGTGAAAGAGCGCATCACCGGCTACATGCCCAAAGACAAGATCGAAGCCAAAGTCACCCCGCATGTGTAATGTGAAGGGAGCCGGATCAAGACCGGCTCCTTTTTGTTTTGATCGTCGATATCCTCTCCATCCCCGGACTTCCTGAGAGAAGGGAACCGGTCTTTTCGTTGACGACTCACCCGCCTTCGTGGTATTATTCGCCCGCTAAAAAACCAGCCCCAAGCTGGATTTGTTTTGTCTATAAGCAAGAGGAGAAGCACATAAGCGCCAACGAATTTCGAGTAAATGAAGGCATCCGCGTTGCGGAAGTGCGCCTGATCGGTCCGGATGGAGGCAACGTGGGTGTTGTCAGCATCAAGGAAGCGTTGAAGATCGCACGCGAAGCGGAATTGGACCTTGTAGAGGTCTCGCCTGGAGCGAATCCGCCGGTCTGCCGTGTGATGGACTTCGGTAAGTTCATCTACGAAAAGGCAAAGAAGGAGCGCGAGGCCAAGAAGGCTCAGACCAAGATCGAAGTCAAAGAGATCCGTTTGCGCCCGAAGACCAACGAAGCCCACCGTGGTTTCAAGGTTGATGATGCCCGTCGCTGGCTCCTTCAGGGGCACAAGGTGCGTGTGACGGTCAAGTTCCGCGGTCGTGAAATGGATTATCCTGAGATCGCGCTCGAAGACCTGAAAGAGATCGCCGCTGACCTTGCCGACGTTGCTGTCATCGAAGTCCCGCCGCAAATGGAGGGACGTACCATGCTTGTCGTGATGGCTCCCAACAAGGCTGGGGTGGCAAAAAAGAAAGAGAAACCCGAACAGGCTGAAGCAAAGAAAGAAGCGTAGCCTGAGGGGTGAGCAAGACCCAAAGATGTTGATCGTCCGCGGGCATACAAGTCCGCGGTTTATTTTGTCTGAAAGGAGTACTACGCGATGCCACGCAAAGCTAAACCTGGCAAGAAGTTCAAATTGAAGACCCACAAGGCGACATCCAAGCGATTTCGCCTGACGGGTTCCGGCGTGCTCGTCCGCACCAAGGGCGGAAAGAGCCATTTGCGCCGCCGCACCTCAGACCGCACAAAGGCACTCTTCACCGAAATGGTGGCGGTTCAGGGTCGCAAGTACGTGAAGCGCATTAAGCGCCTCGCGCCCAACATGGAAGATTAGTCTTCCGGCTGTCGTAAAATTTTTTATTTGCGGCTTTCGGGTGTGCGCAACTGGCGAGGTTCATAGCCCGCCGACGCCCGCGAGTTTGCAGGAGGTAGAAATACAATGCGTGTAAAGGGAGGCCCGCAAGGGCACTTACGTCACAAGAAAGTTTTGAAGATCACGAAGGGGCAGCGCGGAGCAAAGCACCTTTTGTTCAAGCGCGCCAATGAGGCCATGCTCAAGAGCCTCTGGTACGCCACTCGTGACCGCCGCGTGCGCAAGCGCGATCTTCGCAAGTTGTGGATCGCCCGTATCAACGCCGCGGCCCGCTTGAACGGCACCACCTACAGTCGTCTGGTGGCAGCGATGAAGAAGGCGAACATCGAGATCAACCGCAAGATGCTTGCCGACATTGCCGTGAAGAACCCGCAAGCCTTCGCCGCAGTTGTGGCACAAACGAAATAAATCCCGTAGGGGCAGGTCGCAGACCTGCCCCTGCTATTTTTAACAGGGGTAAAATTGATTCATGAATTCCATTCTGGTAGAAAAAAAATTTAGTTTGGGGCAGTCATTGCAGCTTGTGCAAGGTGACATCACCATTGAAGAAGTGGATGCCATTGTCAATGCGGCGAATGAGCAGCTTGCTCATGGCGGCGGTGTGGCATGGGCGATCTCGAAAAAAGGTGGACCGAAGATCCAGGAGCAGAGCGATGCCTGGGTCCGCAAGCATGGGCCTGTCTCACACGCGCATCCGGCATGGACCTCGGGCGGGAATCTGCCTGCGAAGTATGTGATCCACGCTGTAGGACCGGTGTGGGGGGATACTAACGACGATGATAAAAATTTAGAAGACGCAGTGACAGGTTCTTTGAAAGTTGCAGATGAGTTAAAGTGTGAGTCCATTTCCATTCCTGCCATTTCCACGGGCATTTTTGGTTTTCCCAAAGACCGTGCGGCGGAAATTATTTTCAGGACGATCGGGGATTATTTTGAGAAGAATGAAAATTCCACAGTGAAAGTCGTGCGCATTGTTTTATTCGACCAAGCCACAATTGATGTGTTTTTGAAGCGATGGGCGGAATGATCACATCCAATCAGAACTCCAAGATAAAACTTGTCCGTGCGCTGCTGGGGCGTGCAAAGGAGCGCCGTGAGGCGGGAGCTTTTGTCGCTGAAGGGGTGCGGCTGGTGGAAGAGGCGGTGCTTGCGGATTGGAAATGCCGTTTCGCTTTGTACGATGAAACCTTGAGCGAACGGGGCAGGTCTCAGGTCGAAAGTCTAAGGTCGAAGGGTGTGGACGTGGAAGAGGTCTCCGTCAGTG
>JBAIYF010000305.1:0-1821 GCA_037916115.1 Anaerolineales bacterium | reverse complement strand
GCGACCGCCTGATTTTGGATAACTTCTCAGCGACCATCGAACCCGGCTCGATTGTGGGCATTGTCGGCCCCAATGGCGCGGGCAAAACCACCCTGCTGAAAATGATCGTCGGGCAGGAAAAGCCCGATAGCGGCGACATCCGCATTGGTGAAACCGTAAAACTGGGCTACGCCGACCAGAGCCGCACCCTCGACGCCGAAAAATCGGTTTACGAGGAAATCACCGGCGGCGCGGAAACATTGGAGTTGGGCGCGCGCAAAGTCAACGCGCGCGGGTACTGCTCGTCGTTCAACTTCGCCGGGGCCGACCAGCAGAAGAAAATCAGCACGCTTTCGGGCGGCGAGCGCAACCGCGTGCATCTCGCCAAGATGCTCAAGGAAGGCCATAACGTGCTGCTGCTCGACGAACCGACCAACGACCTAGATGTGAACACGCTGCGGGCGCTGGAAGATGCGCTGGAAGAGTACGCCGGATGCGCAATTGTGGTCAGCCACGACCGCTGGTTCCTTGACCGTATCTGCACGCATATCCTCGCCTTTGAAGGCGATTCGCAGGCGCGCCTGTTCTTGGGCAACTGGAGCGATTACGAAGAAGATTATAAGAAGCGGTATGGGAAGGATGTCAAGCCGACGAGGGTGAAGTATCGGCAGTTGAAACGCTAGAATGCCAAAGGTGACAGTCACTTTCAAAGCGACTATCACCTTTTTATTTGTTATGGAATTTGGCGATGGATAAAGCTCTTTTCTTATCTCTGGACTGGCAATCGATCCTTTTCACCTTTTGTACAAGCAGCCTGGTGATATTGGCTGTAATTTTCCTGCTTTTTTATTTTTCGAAAGATGCCAGAGAAGGCCGCAAATATTTGAGAAATTTTGATGAGTTTGAAGCCTTGTTGAGTGGAATCCTGATACCCCAAGGATTTGAAAAGAAAAGACTCCCTGATGCTTATGCTACTTTTTCAAAAGATTGGTTAGTTGTCCATTTCGAATATTATTGGCATGATAGAGTTTTTTGCATCGAAGTTCGCGGCAAAAATTGGGGGACAACTTCAGAATAGATAGTTACAGTATGAGTTTCGAGCAGTTCAAAGATGAAGCGATTGCATAATTAAATCAATGGCTTGCTGAATAAGGCTGCGCCAACACAGGAGATGTACTGGGCGCGGACATGGCAGAAAGTCAAAGGTCGAAAGTCGAAGGTCATTTTTACGAGGAGATCGCATGGATCCACTTGAGCCGATTCTTGATTGGTTGGTTGCCAGAATACCAAAGGAAAAACTCAGAGCATTTTTTGAAAGCCTTGGATTGGGGAAAGGGTGCAGCGGTTTTCTGGTAGGCTGTATTGTCGTGATGGTTGTCGTTTGTTTTATTCTCAGTTGCTGGGCGTTCTTGTGGATTTTTGGGCTGTGGGATGTATTCGTTAGATAAAAATGATGGGGTCAAAAGCACAGATGAGAGAAAAGTAAAGTGATTTGGAAGCACGAGGCGGTCTGAAACAGTGTGAAATCAAACAGCTATTGGCGGAAATCCAGCAAATACCATGACAGCAAGTTCCCGGCGAATGCCAAGCCAACGCGGGTGAAGCGCCGGCAGTTGAATATGGTTTCCGAATGCTCTCTTTATAAATAAATGGGGGTCACCAGCGCATTGGTATGGATTTAATCTAAACCCTGTTGAACATCCCACCCTGTTTTGTGTGTATAATGCTCTAATAAAGGTTTTGCAAAGATAGTCTTGCCTAAAGTAGGAGCGCCTGCAATGCTCGTCAACATCCTGCTGGTGATTTTGATAATCTTGCGCCTGGTCATTGGGGGGCAAATAC
>JBAIYF010000304.1:0-9896 GCA_037916115.1 Anaerolineales bacterium | reverse complement strand
AAGTCGGACATGGTGCCGAACCAGCGGCTGGGCATGAGTTTGAGCAAGTTGAGGTTGAACGCGCCGAGGGCATAGCCAATTCCGCCAAAGATAGTCGCGGTGGCGGCGAAGGAATAGCCGACGGGATATCCGCTCATGATTAGGGCGAAGAAACCAACGAACATAAGGATGGCGAGGAATTCGAAGTGTGTCATGCCTCACCTTTAACGATGGCTGTATTTTTGATGATCTCTGAAATTGTTTGGAGGAGCAGCATTCCGAAGGCAACGAGCATCATGGACTTGATCGGGGCGCGGGGCAGACCGTCGGGGTCGGGCGAGAGCTCCCATGTGCCAAAGGAGCCATCGGGGAGTTGCCCCCATGATTGCAAAACGGGCTGGGTCGTGACGTAAATTCCAATGATGCAGAATGTGATCAGGAAGAGGGTGTGACCGATGAGATCAACCCAGGCTTTGGTTTTTGGAGACCAATTTGCGTAAAGAAAATCCACGCGGACGTTGAGCCCATGTTTGAGAACGTATGAAAAGCCGAGTAGGAATGTGAGCGAGAAAAGATACCATTGCAACTCGATGAAGAGGTTGCTGGTGAGTTTGACCTCGATAAATCTGCCGAGATAACGCGCTATGACGTTATAGAATCCGACCGCCACGGTGAGCATGACGCAAAAGGCAGAGGCTTGACCAAGCTGGTCTGTGAGTGTATCGATAGTGCGGGAGAATTTGAGAAAGGTTTGCATGGATTGGCGGATGATAGCATAAAAACTCATAAATGCCTGTGCTATACTCAATAATAAATTTCACAAACAGAAAGGGAATTGTCATGGCAAAAAATATTGTTTTAACTCTTACGGGCAAGGATAAGATCGGGTTGGTGGAACAGGTGACAAGTCTGGTTGTGAAGCGCAGCGGGAATGTTGAGTCAAGCCGCATGGCGCGTTTGGGCGGCGAGTTTGCCATGTTGATGTTGGTGACCGTATCTGATACAGAGTTCCCGAATTTGGATAAAGATTTTCAGGGGTTGCGCGGTGAGGGCTATCAAGTCGCTTTGATGCAAACCGAGGATGACTCGAAGAAGTATGCCGGCTGGCTGCCGTATGAGATCGAAGTGACCGGTGCAGACCATGAAGGCATCATTCATGAAATATCACGTCATTTGGCGGCACAGGGCATTAACATCGAAAACATGGATACAAGTTCAGCTCCGGCGCCGATGAGCGGTACGCCTCTTTTCACCATGAAGGGCATTGTACTCGTCCCGCCGAAGTTGAATTTCAATACATGGAGTGACGCGTTGGAAGAGGTGGGGGATAAGCTGAATGTAAGTTTGAAGATCGAAGCGGTGAGATAGTTTTTGAAAGGCGGAAGGAGCAGAACTTCCGCCTTTTTTGTTTAAGCAAGTCTCCGGCACGGTATTGAGGGGGTAGCTTACAATTTCATTACTAGCCGTATCATACTGTCTTTGAACGGGTTATTTATCACGATGTTTCAGGATCAATTTCAAAAGATTTGGTGTGCTCCTGCTTTTTCAAGCATACTTTCCAGCCGCCGCGAGCTGGCGTTGATCGCTGGGGTGGGGGTGCTACATGTGGGATTCAGCCTCGCCGGGGTGACGTTGTGGACTTGTCCGATTCGCGCGGCGACAGGCATTCCTTGCCCGGGCTGCGGACTAACCCGTGCCAGTCTCGAAGTGCTGCGTGGTGATTTCTCCGCTTCTGTGCAGACCCATGCCTTCGCTCCGCTTGTGCTGACGGTTCTTTTGACAATGCTGGCTGCCTTGTTGCTGCCCGCAAAATGGCGGGACGTGTTGATTGGCACTGTCCGTACTTTGGAGATGCGTTTTGGCTTTACTGCCTGGGCGCTGACCCTGATTTTTCTCTATTGGGCAATTCGGTTGTTGGGATTCATACCCTTCCCAAACAATTTTTAACCAACTCATCTTAAGGAGAACTGAACATGGAATTTCTGACCTTTCTTGGCCCCATTGTGATCTATATTGCCGGTATTGCTGTTGTTATCAAAATGTTCCAGAAAGAAGGTTTTCTCAAGGGGCTTCTCGGCTTGATCTGTCTTTTGTATGCCTTCATTTGGGGCTGGCAGAACACCAATGAAACCAGCCTGGGTCTGCCCGTCAAGACCTGGATGTACATCTGGACCGGTGCGTGGCTGTTCGGTATCGTTCTGAACGTGGTTGCCTCCAGCGGCGGCTAATTTTTTTATCCCGCAACCGAATTGATGCATACAGCCGGGATGTCTAAATCCTGGCTGTATTTTTATATTTGATGAAGTTCCAAAAGAGCAGAGTTGGTACTTAAACTAAACTCTTCCATACTTTTTCAATATTTCTCTTACTTCATTGTGGGGTAAAGCTTTGGCACTGATCTCGTGTCCATCCATGTCTTCTGCGGTAACAAGGGCATTGATGATCGCTTCTTCTGTCACATAGGCTGTGGCGGCAAAGATCGGGTCGAGGTGTTCATTGGGTAACGCTTCCAGTTGTGCGATCTTGCCTCCGCGAGCTGCTTCAGGGTTGGCAGTGGAAAAGGCAAGGAAAATATCCCCCGAACCGTTCCCGCCAATGGAGCCGGTGCGGCCCATTCCAAGGGAGACGCGCTTTGCAACCCGCTTCAATTGATGCGGCATGAGCGGGGCATCGGTTGCAATGATCACGATCAAAGACCCATCATCTTGTTTGAATGGATTTTCCCCGCTGGTCACGGGTGAGTCATGTTTCAGGTGGCTGCCTACCGGAGCGCCAGAGATCGTCAATTGATAGCGCCTGCCAAAATTGCATTGTGCCAGGGCTCCCACCGTCCACCCGCCAAGTTTTTCCGGTAATTTACGTGAAGATGTTCCAGTACCGCCCTTGAATTCGTAACACAACATACCTGTTCCGCCGCCAACATTGCCTTCTTCGATTTCACCAGATCTGGCAGAGTTGATCGCTTCGAGCACGTGATGTTCCTGGACGAAAAAACCATTCATGTTATTGAGCCATGCATCAGCGGTTTCCGCAACAAGCGGGGTTAACCAGTTTTGCGTCAGCTTATGATGTTCGACCTGCCATTTGATCAAGGCATGATGAACGACGCCAACACTATGGGTATTTGTCAGCCCAATGGGGCCCTCCAAAATACCGCCTTCGTCCACCCAGGCTGCGCCGGTCATTTCGCCGTTGCCATTGAAGGAATGGACACCCGCAAATACGGGTGTCGGGTCATCCATGCCGCGCGGATGGATGATGGTTACCCCGGTACGGGCATCGCTCCCTTCGATAATGGTCGAATATCCAACTGTCACGCCGGATACATCTGTGATGGCATTGAATTTGCCCGTTGTCCCTTCGAAGGGGATGCCCAAATCCCTTGCGCGAACTTTTTTCATGAATACTCCTTGGTGCTTGTTGTGTGTCTCTGTATTGCCTGACTGGGATTATAGCTGAAGGGTTAATCCTTGACCCCTGAACCTTCAACCTGATGAGTTAGATAATCACTGGTAAAATGTCCGCATTAAATTTCGAAAGGATAAGATATGGCACACGATACAGTAAAAGACGGGTTGGTTGTTTCGATGGAATACAAACTGACCGTGGACGGCGAAGTTTTGGACTCTTCCGATCAGGCGGGTCCGCTTCAATTTTTGGCTGGGTATGGAAATATCATTCCCGGGCTTGAAAATGAAATGATGGGCATGAAGATCGGTGACAGCAAGGAAGTGACCGTTCAACCTGCCGATGGATACGGCGAATTTGATGAAGAGGCGTTCATGGATGTGCCCCGCACTGAGTTCCCCGCTGATATGGAACTGGAAGAAGGCATGGAACTTCATGTCTCTGATGAAGACGGCAACCATCAGGCTGCTTACGTTGCCGAGTTTGACTCAAAGACCGTGAAACTCGATTTCAACCATCCGCTTGCCGGGGCTGTTTTGGAGTTTTACGTCAAGGTGGTTGACCTGCGCGAACCGACCGATGAAGAACTCGACCACGGGCATGTCCACGAAGGTGATGGACACCACCACTAATTCGAACTATAAAAAGAGACAACCTATGCAGGTTGTCTCTTTTTATTTTGCCAGTTAAGGGCCTGGCGAACCCCGAAGATGAAAACGATCACTCCCAATAGCAAGCCGCCGAAATTGCTAAGGAATTCATTGACTACTTCCCATTGACTGCCGAAGAGATACCCCAGCCCGCCGTAAAGGATGAGCCAGGTCGCTTCGCCCAGAATGTCGTATAGCATGAAGCGTCTGAACGGATACCCGCTTCCGCCAGCGATAAGGTTGGTGGGAATTGCCAGCGCCGTCACCAGAAAGCGGGTAAAGAAGATCGCTGCCCAGGCACGTTTGTCAAATTGAACAATCGCATTCGACCATGCGGGCGAACCTCCCAAACGTGCCTGCACCCAATCCTTTCCGTAATACCCCATGCCAAAGCTGAGCGCGTCGCCCAGTACTGCGCCGAGCAACCCCAATACAGCCATTGATTCCCAGGCAAAATACCCCTGCTGTGAAAAGGCGCCAATGGCAATGACCATGAACGACGCGCCCACCGGCACGCCAATGGCGCCAAGAAAAAGCGTCAGGGCAAAGAGCGGTGCACCATAGTTGATGACCTGTGTCAAAAAATAATCTGACATGAAAGTAAACGCCTATGGCGAGGGCTGCGGTGGAACCGGCGTCAGTGGGGGAATGGGCGTCAGCGGAGGAACGGCTGTATCAGGCGGAGCAGGCGTCGGCGGGGGCTGATGCGCAAGCACGGCTGCTTTCACCGTTGCCAGCACATATCCATCTTGATTTGGAAAATATGCTTTGTTCAATTGTTCAAGGCTTTTCTTGAAATCATCCCTGTCTTTTGGTTCAATGCCCAAGGCATCGAAAAGAATCTCTGGCGGCACGCCATAGTTATGCGAGATGAAAGGAATGGTCATCCACTCCTCGATGGTTTCGACATCGGTTTGGATCTGCCCGGCAAACGGTGGGGGACGGTGTTTATCGAACTTTTTGAAAGCACGCAAGGCTCGCATGCCAAAGAATAGAATCAATATCACCCCAAGAATACTCAGGGTGATAAAAAGAAACCGTCTCTGTTTGTCGGTCACTATTCCTGCCACTCCAACTCAAAGTTGCCGACGAACACCGTATCGCCATCCTGCACACCGGCTTCGCGCAGAGCTTTATCCACGCCGAGCTTTTGCATCAGGTGTTGGAAGCGGCGCACCGAGCCATAATGTTCCCAGTACGTCATCTTGGCGGCTCGTTCAATGGCAACGCCCGATACTCTCCATTTGTCGCCGTCTTCTCTATGGATGTTGAACAGGTTCGGGTCTACTTCCGGTTTGTAGACGGGCAACGCCTCTTCCTCGACCAGTTCTGGTGGCAGTTCCTGAAGCATTCGATACGCCGACAATAAGATCTCGCGCGTGTTCGTGCGTGCCATGGCAGAAGCCGTCACAAGTTCCACGCCCCTTTTTTTGAAGGCGGCTTGAATGTCTTTTAGTTTCGCCTGCACATCGGGCTGGTCGATCTTGTTGATGACTACAACCTGCGGCTTTTTTCCGAGCTTTGTATCAAAAAGGGATAGCTCGGTATTGACCTGGCTGAAATCTGCCAGTGGGTCTTCTGAGAGACCATCAATCATGTGAATGAGAATGCGTGTACGTTGGATGTGCCGCAAAAAGTCGTGCCCGAGCCCGGCACCTTCGGGCGCGCCTTCGATCAAACCGGGAATATCCGCAAGGACAACGGTGGCTTCTTCATCGATCTTTGCCACACCAAGGTTTGGTTCGAGGGTCGTGAACGGGTAGTTGCCGATCTTGGGTTTGGCGTTGGTTAAGACGGAGAGCAGCGTGGATTTTCCGGCATTGGGCAAGCCGATAATGCCGATATCTGCGATCAGTTTAAGTTCGAGACGCAGCATTTTTTCTTCGTGCGGTTCGCCGCGTTCCGCCATGCGCGGAGCTTGATTTCGTGAGGTGGCAAAATGCTGGTTGCCGCGCCCGCCGCGCCCGCCCTTGCAGACGATCAACTGCTGCCCGGCTTCGGTCAAGTCCCCGAGTAATGCGCCGGTTTCAGCATCGTAGATGATTGTCCCCGGCGGCACATGGATGATGAGGTCCTTGCCGCCGCGTCCGGTCATTTGTGAACCGCCGCCGTTCGACCCATCGTCGGCAGCAAAGGATTGCTTTGGACGAAAGTGAGAAAGTGAGTTGAGGGTGGGTTTGACCTCAAGGATGAGGTCGCCGCCCTTGCCGCCATCGCCGCCATCAGGCCCGCCGCGCGGCTCGTATTTTTCGCGGCGAAAATGTACCATGCCATCGCCGCCTTTTCCGGATCGTACGTGAATATTTACCTGGTCTATGAACATTCTCCAATTATAACGGCTGATGCCTATTGACCCACCAGTCAAAAAAAGATACACTATAAATCAGGAAAAGAACCCCTAATAATTTCATTGGACCATGGGGAAATGGTGAACATGAATGAACAACCTGAATCCGTTGCAAACAAATGCACTAAGCACCCTTGAGGGTGTGGTTATTTTTTCCCTTGATGCTGAATTTTGTTATACATCTTTTACGGACTCGCATCGCATCGTGATGAAACAGATTTGGGGGGTGGATATTGCCATTGGTCATAATATATTGGAATACATTCAGCGCGAAGATGACCGTGAGAAGGCTCGGGCAAATTTCAACAGGGCATTGGCGGGCGAAGAGTTCATTCTTGAAGAGGAATTTGGGGATGATGCCGGGCATGTTCGCTCGTGGTGGGAAGACCGCTATGCCCCGATCTATGATGATGGGGTGATTGTTGGACTGACGGTTTTCGTCCTTGATGTGACCCACCGCAAGAAGATCGAAAATGCGCTGCGCGCCAGCGAGAGCAATTACCGTTTCATTATGGATCAGGCTGCGGATGGAATCTTTATCGCCTCCAAAGATGGGCAATATCAGGATGTTAATCGGGCGGGCTGTGAAATGCTTGGCTTTACTCGTGAAGAGATTCTGGGCATGTCTATGCATGATCTGGTTGTCACCTCAAACGAGCCGATTCGCTTCCAGGAGTTGTTTGAGGGTAAGACCGTTATCAGTGAGCGCTTAATGCGGTGTAAAGACGGCAGGTTATTATCTGTGGAAATCAATGCGAAAATGATGGGGGATGGGCGGCTGATTGGTATTGCGCGTGACATTACCTCGAGAAGACAGCAGGAGGCGCGCATTCGCTTTTTGGCTTTTGTTATGGATAATATTTCCAGTGCTGTGATTGCAACAGATGCGCAGTTGAAGATCACCCACTGGAACAAAGGCGCCGAATTCCTCTATGGTTGGACGGAAGCGGAGGTTATTGGCAGATTGATCGATGAGGTTTGTAGAACGCAGTTCCTGCCAGGGCAGCAGGAAGAGGCACAAAAGACTCTGTTGAAGGAAGGGTATTGGCGCGCGGAGTTGAAACAATATCACTTCAGCGGCAGGGAAATTTGGGTGGATGTCTCGGTAAGGCTTTTGGAGGAGAAAGGCACGTTCATCGGCGGGGTGACCATTAACCATGATGTTACCAAACGAAGAATGGCTGAGGAGGAACTACGCGGGGCAAAAGAAGCGCTTGAAAAGATCAATTCCACTTTGCAGCGTGCCTTTGAGCGGGAGCAAATTGCCTCCCGTACCGATGGGTTGACGGGCATGTTCAACCGTCGTTTTTTCTTCGAATTGCTTGAATACGAATTTTCTGCTTCCAAACGATATGAGCGTCCCCTGTCGCTGGTCATGTTCGATGTTGATAACCTGAAGGAAGTTAACGATAAGTTTGGGCATCAGGCGGGGGATGAGTTGCTACGGCGGGCTTCTTTTATGGTCCGCAGCTATTTGCGTGAGACAGATGTGCTTGCCCGGTATGGCGGTGATGAGTTTGTGATCCTTGTGCCGAACAATAATACACAGGAGACACTTGCCCTCATGGAACGAGTCTACCGCGCCTTGGCTTCTGAGGCACTAAAAATTAATGATCATAGCATCCGTATCTCCATCAGTACGGGCATCGCCTCGCTCGAAGGTGGTGTGGATAAGCCGGACAAACTGGTTTCATGTGCCGACAAGGCGCTCTATGCCGCGAAGGAAAATGGGAAGAACTGTATCGTTGTATATGCAGATTAGGCTGGTGAGTAGAAAGGGGAGCGATGATGGATAATTCCGTATTTGTCATGTCTTTATAATGATTGGCTTTGTGATTAGGGGGATAATCTTGTCAAAAGGTTTTGTATGGTGTCTGAAACCGAACAAATCGCCCGAAAACCAAAGATATTGATCGTCGAAGACGAAGTGCCGATCCGAATGGGGCTTTCGGCTGCCATAAGCCACAAGGGTTATCACGTCATCACAGCAGAGAACGGCAAAGATGCCGTACTTAAAGCCGGGGAAAGTAAACCAGACCTGATCATTTCAGACGTGATGATGCCGGTCATGGATGGCTTCGAAATGAAGCAAAAACTGAATGCAGACCCATTACTCGCTTCCATCCCCATTATTTATCTGACAGCTCGTACCAGCGTGGATGACCGTGTGCGCGGTATTCGTGGCGGCGCGGATGACTACGTCTCCAAGCCTTTCGACATTGAGGAGCTTTCAGCCCGGATCGATGCCGTTTTACGCAGGGTACAGCGCGAAAAGAAGCATCAAGAAGAGATCACCGCTGAGGAGACTCGGCATAAAAATCTGGAAAAATTGCAGAACGAATTGCTCCAGAACTTTCATCATGAATTGCGCACCCCATTGAACAATGTCATGATGTTCATGGAGATCGTAGCTTCCCATAAATTTGAAGATGAGGAAGAACAGAAGCGTTTCGTCGAGTCTGCGCGTTCGAACAGTGAACGCCTCGACTCGGTTATTGCAGATATGATCCTACTGACCGATCTTGATAATCAAGCGGCTAACAGCATACGACAGATGATAAATCCGGATATTCACATTATGAACCCGGTCCGGCGCAGGCTTGCCCGGTATGAATCCAAATCTTTGAAATTCCTGCCCATTCTTTCGGTGACGGGGAATATTCAGGCGCCGCGAAATGAGTTTACCCGGGCTGTATTGCACCTGGTGGATAACGCCTTCAAATTCAGCCCTGCTGGTGGAACAGTGGTTCTGAACGTTACTTCAGGCAAAAATGGCGGCGCAAAGATCACCGTGGAAGATCGTGGTCCCGGCATTCCTGCGGCTCTTCGTGAAAAAGTATTCGAACGCTATTATCAGATAAGCCAGGGTATCACCCGTGAATATGAGGGGCTTGGGGTTGGGCTAACGCTTGCACGGGCGGTTTTTCGTATGCTCGGCGGTGACGTGACCATTCTTGACAGCGCCGAAGGGTGTTGCATACAAGCCATACTGCCAGACGTTCCAACAGGCGGTGAAACTTATGGATAAAGATGTGCTGCCTCTCAAGGCTTTAACATTTTCATCAGAATCCCGATCTGTTTCCTGGAACGGCGAATTGAACTACCGGGCTCTGTTCGAACAGGCGGGAGATCCGATCTTTCTTGTCGGTATGGATTTTTCCATCCTCTCGCTTAACACGCAGGCGCGCCGCCTGCTTGGGTATGGGCAGGAAGATGAACCCAGAACAGAAGACCTTAACCTGGAAGACCCGGATTTACGAAAAATACTTCTTGGCAGCCGGGTCAATTCCTTTGAGCATACCTTGCGTCGAAAAGATGGTGTTCTATTTCAGGTGGAGTTAAGCTCCACCTTGATCGTGGACGCGTTCGACAAACCGATCTTCCTCAGGCTGGTTGCACATGATGTTGCCGCATATAAACAGAACGAGCGCATGCTTAAACGCAACGTGCGCGCCCAATCCGTTATCAGCGAAGTGACTGCCTCCTTATTCCGGTCCACGAATATCGAAGGC
>JBAIYF010000303.1:0-4681 GCA_037916115.1 Anaerolineales bacterium | reverse complement strand
GTCTCCCGCTTCATCCTTTCCCAACGGGACGAAGATACTCGCCAACTCGCTGGCGTCAGTGAACCGTCCGTTGACGTTCATGCCGGTATCGGGGATCATTTTGTAGAACGAACTTTTCTCGTAATCTTCCACCGTCACATCCCGCAGCTGCATGGACTTGATATACAACGCATTCTGGTCCACGTTATCCGCGAGGATGAGCCAACGGTCAGTGAGAATTGCAGTTTGGATCAATAGCTTCGGACCTGGTCCACTGCCAAAGAGTCCCTTTTTGATCTTTTCAGAGGTGGAAACAATGCACATCAACGGGTTGGATAGAATTTCGCCCAAGTTATGCTTTTCAATATAGGTTTGAATACTCTTTATAACATTTGCTGGAATATCCCCAAACGCAATTTCTTTCGTCGAACGGTTGTAATCACCCATAATGTTTTAAACCTTTGTACTCGGAAAAGACGGATTTCACGGTTTCTTCACGGAAGAGATTTTTTCTTTCCGTGGTATCCGTGAAATCCGTGTACAAATCAATTAGAACGAAACCGGCTTGCTCAACATGGCATTGAGCAGCTTCACTGAATTTTTCAGATCCTCGTAATCGACCATCTCCGAAGCGGAGTGAATGTAGCGGCACGGAATGGACAGCGCGCCCGACATCACGCCCGCGCGTGTAACCTGAATCGCGCGCGCATCGGTGCTTCCCATAAGTAACACTTCCCGCTGATAGGGGATCTTCGCCTTCTCTGCAGTGGATGTCATCCACTCGACCACACGCGGATCAGAGAGCATGCCCGGGTCACGGACTTTTACACACGGACCCTTACCCAACTCCATAGACATTTTCAACGAAGCAGGGGTATCGCCGGTGCCGGTCACGTCGATGGCGATGCCGATTTCCGGGTCGATGCTGTAGGCGGCTGTCCCTGCACCGCGCGTACCGACTTCCTCTTGTGTGGTGAACACAAAATACAAATCATTCGGCGTGGACTTGATGGACTTCAATGCTTCGATCAGAACCACCACACCCGAGCGGTCGTCCATCGACTTGGCGACGAGGCGGTTGCCCATTTCCATGTAAGAGCGTTCGAACGCGCCGAAATCACCAACCTTCACTGGGCAATCCCTGCGGTTGGTCGCGCCTACATCAATATACATTTTGTTGAGCGTTGGAGCCTGATCGACCTGTTCAAGTTTATCGAAACCGATTACCCCGGTCACACCGTTCATAAAGCGGATGCGTGCGCCGAGCGTATAGCGCCCGAACACGCCGCCATTGCTGGCAAAGCGGACAAACCCGTTCTTATCCACATGGCTGACGATCACACCGATCTCATCCATGTGAGCCGCGAGCATGATGCGTTTGGAAATCTTCGCCTTCACGGTCGGCTTCTTGCGCACGATCAGGCTGCCCATGGCATCCACACGCATTTCATCGGCGTACGGCTTCACTTCCTTTTCGATGATCTTGCGGACCGCATCTTCGTAGCCGGAAGGTCCGAACGTTTCAGTGAGGGTTTTGAGTAATGATTTCATTCGCTATTTTCCCATTGTGAATTTTTCGCCAGCGGCGTAACTCTTGCTTTCATTTTTTGTGAACACATGCGCTTTTGCCGTACCCATCACGGTCCAGTCTTCGTTGGCTCTTCCAATAATGGCGGTATCTTCGTCGATGCCCACCATTACTTCGCTTTCATGTAAACGGCTGCGAGTGACGGAGACCAGCGGCTTACCGAATATCGGAATGGCGTCAAAGTGGGGGAGGATGAAAGCTGCGGGCACCAAACCAAAAACGGGAATCGTGCGCGAGCCAAGCATGCGAAAATCTGGCACCTCGCGCCCAAGAATCATCGCGCCCGCCGAACAGCCCGCATACACACCGCCGCGCTCAAAGACACTGAGCGCGGCCTGCCAAACCAGGCTGTCTTTCATCGTTTGATAAAGATACATGGGATTCCCGCCCGAAAAATAGACGAGATCCGCCTCTTTCACCGCCTCGGCATGATTCACATCATTGGCAGTTGCCTTATCTGTGACCTTGAGCGCCTGCACATCCGCGCCAAGCGCCTTGAAATGATCCACACCCATCTTCATCCAGCGACCGACACTGGCATCACCTTCCTGTCCCGCCGCCGTTGGCAGACAGACCACACGCGGCGTTCGTCCGTTCGCGCCGCAATTGGCAAGCAGGTAGGCATCCACTTCGTTCATCACGGGCAGATATTCGCCCGAACCTAATAAAGCAATCAGACCGTTCACATGACCTCTAAATTAACGTTTTAATACAGCGGGCGATATTTCTTTCAGCGCAGCATGTAAAAGATTGAGTGTGTTCTTCCAATCATCCACCCGCGAAACGCTGACCGGGCTGTGCGTGTAACGATGCGGCACCGAGACGGAGACCACCGGCACACCAGCACGGGCTTGTTGAATAGATCCTGCATCCGTTCCACCGCCGCCAGGCTGGCGCAGTTGGTACGGAATTTTATGCTTGTCGCCGATATCTTGCAAAAACTTCACCAGGCGCGGATCGCTGATGACAGGGGGGTGCGCCGGGTAAATGGCAGGGCCAAACCCCAGACGGGTATTGTAGGTGTAATTTTCTGCGCCGTTGTAGTCGGGCAAATCGCGTGCAGGGGTGGAGTCAATCGCAATCGCAAGGTCAGGCTCAAAATAGTAGCTTGCCACTTTTGCACCGCGCAGACCGATCTCTTCCTGCACACTGAAGGCAAGACAGAGTTCGATGTTCTTCGGAGCATTTTTGAGCAACTCGATGAGGATCGCCACACCAATGCGGTCGTCAATGGACTTGGACATGATGGACGGACCCACACGCTTGAACTTTGTGGCAAAGGTGGCGCGGTCACCGGCTTTGGCTTTGCCATCGGGTCCGAGGTCGATGCGCATCGAATCTACGTCCACGGTGCGGGTGCGATCACTGGCTGTGGTCAGGTGAATGGGACGTGCGCCAATCACGCCGGGAGTGTGCTCTTTTCCGACGATGACCTGCTTGCCGACCAGATGACGTGCATCGATACCGCCAACGGTGGTGAACTGATAAAACCCTTCACCATCGTCTTTGACGATCATGAAACCGACTTCGTCCATGTGGGCATCGAGCAGCACGCGCAAAGGTTTTTTGCCGCTTCCCTTTTTACGCACGAGCACGCTGCCGAGCGCATCCACTTTGACTTCGTCGGCGTAGGGCTTTACTTCATCCAGCACGATGCGGCGCACTTCGCCTTCATCGCCAGAGACTGCCATGGCGTTGCATAGTTTTTCGAGCAGTTTGATTTGTGGGTTGCCAATGTTTAGCATAGATGGTTGCTCACATAACGAGATTGCTTCGTCGGGAAAATCACCCTCCTCGCAATGACGAATAATTTAATCCCAAACAATTCTTTCAATGAAATCAGCTTCGAGCGAGGCGGCGAACTCCGCCAGTAAACGCCCGGCGCGTTGAACATCCTTCATGGCGATCATTTCAACAGGCGTATGCATATAGCGCAGGGGGATGCTCATCACCATGGTTGGGATGCCGTCTGCTTGAAGCTGCATGTCGTCGGCATCGGTGGCAGAGTATTCGGGCATCATGTCATTAGATACGGGGATTTCGACCCGTTCAGCGACTTCCTTGAAACGTTTGTAAATGAATGGATGAACACTGGGTCCAATGCCAAGTGTGACGCCCTTGCCAATGGGGAAGGTCTGATAACCGTTTGCGCCGGTGCCTTTGCCGAAGGTGACATCTACGGCAACGGCGATGGTGGGACGCACTTGAAATGCAGTGGTCGAGGCGCCATACCCGCCGACTTCTTCTTGTGAGGAAGCTACTGCCCATACATCCCAAATATGTGATTTGGATTGAAGTTCTTCAAGGGCGATGGTGAGCGCAGCCACGGAGGCACGGTTATCGAGCGTATGTCCGCTCACGGTTCCTCCTGACATTTCGGTTGGTTCTGTTCCGAAGGAGACTCTGTCGCCGACGCGGACTTTCTTCGCCACTTCGCCTGCGGTGAGACCGGTATCGATAAAAAGGTATTTCATGGCTACCACGCCGTTGCCTTCGCCTTCTGGCAGAAGGTTGGCGGGCGGCATGGCGATCACACCGTAGAGTTCTTCCTTCGTCCCTGAAGCATGGACACTGACCGGTGTGCCAGGCAATACACGCGCATCAATACCGCCGACGTTGGTGATGTAGATGAACTCGTCCACGATGCGGGTGACCATCATGCCGATAGCGTCCATGTGGGTGGCGATCAGGACCGAGGGGCGGGAACTGCCCTTCTTTAGCGTACCCCGCTTCAGTCCAAGAACGGAGCCGAGGTTGTTTTGGGAGATCTCATCCACCAGGGGAGTCCACTGTTTTTTGATGAGGTTGGCTGCGGGGGCTTCATCCCCGGAAAGACCGGAGACCGAGATAAGGGATTTTAGAAATGGGAGAATATCGCTCATGGTCCGAAGGCAGTTGGAGATGGGGTAAGGGTGTTGGTGGGAGTAAATGTTGGCGTATTGGTAGCTGTGTTGGTAGGCGTGTTGGAAGGTGTATTGGTTACAGTAGGCGTGAAGGTGTTGGTGGCTGTGTTGGTGGGTGTGAATGTTGGTGTGTAGGATGGCGTAAGGGTGATCGGTTGGAACGGAGTGTTGGTAATGGTAAAGGTCGCGGTTGCAGTGGGGGTAAATGTTT
>JBAIYF010000302.1:0-9331 GCA_037916115.1 Anaerolineales bacterium | reverse complement strand
TGATAAAAGCATAGTCACCCTTAAGGGATTGAGACATGCGCAGGATGGTCTCTCGCAATTTGGGGTTATACGTTTCAAGCGAGGGAATTAGCAAATGACGAATGCGATTACGCTGGAAATCGATCGTGTCGTTACTTGAGTCATAATGCGGCTCGAGACCATGCACGGCACAATACAGTACCGTGTCTTCACGCCACATATCCAGCAATGGACGCACCACAGGAATGGACGCATCGAATGATTTGATGATCGAACGATAAGACATGCCCTTAAGTCCTGATATGCCGCTCCCACGCAAAAAATGCATAAGAATGGTCTCGACCTGATCATCGGCAGTATGGCCCACCGCCACAGCTTGCGCCTTTTGCCTGCGGGCAATATCGAACAAAAAGCGGTAGCGCATCGTTCGTGCAGCATCTTCAATAGATACTTTATGGGTGTCGGCGTAAGCGCGGACATCTCCCCCGTCGATAAAACTTGGAATACCCAGCTTTCCAGCGGTCCTCTCCACCATGCGGGCATCTGCGCTGGATTCAGGGCGCAGCATGTGATCGAAATGCGCGACCACCATGGGATACCCGGCTTTTCTTAGGATATCCATCAGGCAAAGGCTGTCGGGGCCGCCCGAAACACCAACGATGGTCAGGCGATCCCTGGCAAGCCCACATTCTTCAGCAAGGATCGATGCTATATTTTCGGTCATCTAAATCTGATAAAGTTCAACCAGCACGCCACCCGTTGATTCGGGGTGAATGAAGGCATACTTCTTTCCGTCTGCAGCGGTGCGCGGTTCTTCGTTGATGAGCCGGATATTTTTCGCCTTCAGTTGAGCCAGCATGGAGTCAATATCATCCACCTCCAGGCAGAGATGGTGCATGCCGGGTCCGCGCTTGGCAAGGTATTTGGCAATGCCCGAGTCGTCGCTGGTCGGCATGACCAGTTCCACTTCTGCACCGGCCACAGGCAAAAATGCCACCTGTGATTTTTCGGCGGGCACATCGCGCAATTCGTGCAAATCCATCCCCAATGCATCCCTCCAGAACTTCAGGGATTTTTCCATATCATCCACAACGACGGCAACATGATTAACAGCTTTGATCTTCGGCATGGGTACTCCAAGTTTCCGTTTTTGGGATCGATTCTACTTCAAGATCTTGACCGCAATCGGCAGTGCCAGTTTTGCCCATTCCGCATACATAGTCCCTGATGGGTGCAGTCCATCCCCTGCGATCAGGGAAGGGTCTTGTGCAGCTTTGCGTGAGACCGGTGTAACATCCACATAATGGGCGCCAGCCAGATTCGTCACTTCAAGGTTGATCTGATTAAAGGCATCGATCTCCGTGGCGATCTTTTCAGCGTCCCTGCCACTGGCAAAGGGTGTTACGCCCCAATCGGGAATGGAAAAGACAATGACGCGGTTCGAATCGCCGCCAGCGTATTCAATAGCTTTGTTCAGCAAAAAGGCAAAATCATTGCGATACTCTTCTGTATCCCGCCCTCTGTATTGGTTATTCACTCCAATAAGCAGCGACACCATGTCATACGGCGGCGTGATCGTCTGCGCCTGAATGCCCTGCCATAATTCACCTGTCGTCCAACCAGTGCGGGCAATGATGCTTACTTCGACCGTTTTTCCTTCATCCGCAAGCATGGCGGCAAGCTGATTGGGAAAACGCTCTGCCTCTTCCACGCTTTCGCCAATGGTATAAGAATCTCCCAGCGCAAGGTAACGATAACTCATCGAACTCTCCATTGTGGATGCGGGCGCAGGCTCTGACGAAACCGAGCACCCGGCAAGAATTAGACAAAGCAGGACTGCGATCTTTTTCATTCGGCTAGTATATCAAAAGGCGGATATATCGGATTAAATTAGCAAGGGCACGGTCTGCCCATGACCGCGCCCTTGCACACACAGAGGAGAATAACAACAAAAAAAATTTAAAGGGTGCGGATTTTCACCCACAACGCAGGTAATTTGGCAACTTTGCCCAATGCGCTGAGTGAAGCGCGACGGGAAAACACATCATAATCATTCTTCTCGATCTCATCCAAAATACCCTGATAGAACACAGAGGCCGCCCCAATGGCGAGCTGCCCTTCACGTTCGAGTAGTTTCACACCCACCCATGACTCGGCATAAAGTTGGCGGGTGCGTTCGATCTGGAAGCGCATGAACTGGCGCCAGTTATCAGTGAGGCGAGCTGCGGCAATATCCTCTTCACGGATACCGTACGTAATGAGTTCCTCGCGCGGCAGGTAGAGGCGTCCATTGCGGTAGTCCTCACCCACATCACGCAGGATGTTGGTCATTTGCAGGGCAACGCCAAGTTTGATGGCATAAGGCACAGCCTCGTCGCTTTTGAAGCCGACAATATACATGCTCATAAGCCCAACGGTGGAAGCCACGCCGTAGCAATATGTGGCAAGATCATCGAAGGTCTGGTAGCGGGTTTGAGAGAGGTCGCGGGCAACGCCATCGATCAGTTGCAAAGCGTAGTGACGCGGAATATGGTAGCGGACGAGGGTATCAGCCCAGGCAGAGGCTACCATGTTGTCGGCGTAGCTCTGAGCCGGGTGAAGGTTTGAAGAAGCAGTTTCGACCACGTTCCGCCAATAATCCAACTCAAAGTCGCGGTCTTTTTTCGCTTCGACCTCATCCACAACATCATCCACAGTTCGGCAGAAAGCATAAAGCGCACGTGCGGCAGAGCGCTTTTCTTCAGGAAGCAGACCGGATGCGAAATGGAATGATTTGCTATGCGCAGCTGTAATGACTTCTGCCTGTTTATAGGCATTTCTAAGAGAAGCGTCACCTGCCCAATAAGAAAAGAATGGGCGTGTGGACGGATGTGAAATCTTTCCTGCAAGAGATAGTAATTGACTTTCCCAGTTCGCTTGAGCTTCCATAAATCTCTCTCCTCATTTTTTTAAGACTATACATATTTTACTGATGTTGTCAGTTTTGTCAAGGTTTTGAAAAGGTATTGAAAAAACCTTGACAAATAATAGACAACGCGTACAATACCATTGCTTACAAGAAAAGGAGATTTTTATGAAACCTACTGCTTTGGTCATTGGCGCCGGTATTGGTGGAATTGCCACCGCCGCCCGCCTCGCAAAAAATGGATATGACGTGACCGTGCTCGAAAAGGAGTCCACCCCCGGCGGGCGCTGCAACCAGATTATTAAAGACGGACACCGCTTCGATATCGGTCCGACCCTGTTCCTCATGCCCGAAATTTGGGAGGAAACCTTTGCCTCTATCGGCGAAAAAATGAGCGACCACCTCGACCTGCGCCGCATCGACCCGACCTATAAAGTCCACTTCGACGATGGATTGCGCCTCGAACTGACCTCCGATATTGGCAAGATGCAGACACAGCTCGAAGCCGTAGACAAAACCGCCTTTACTGGTTTCCTGAGTTACATTGCAGAAGGCGCCAAACACTACAAGATCTCCGTTGAAAAATTCGTTGGGCGCAATTTCTACAACATCTTTGAATATTTCAGCCTCAAAAACCTGCCGCTCATCTTCAACCTCAAGGCGCTGGACAAGCACTACCGCAACACCGGGCGTTTCTTCAAGGATGACCGCCTGAAAGCCGCCTTCACCTTCCAGAACATGTACCTGGGCCTCAGCCCGTATGACGCCCCTGCCACCTACTCCCTGTTGCAATACACCGAACTCGCTGAAGGCGTGTGGTACCCCATGGGTGGTATGTATGCTGGAATCCAGGCGCTGACCAATGTTGCTGAAAAACTCGGCGTGAAATTCATATACAACTCACCCGTCAAAAAGATCAACACTGGCAAGAACAAGGTGGAAAGCGTTGAAACCGCAGATGGCAAGGTCTACAACGCAGATATTTTCATTGGAAATGCCGACCTGCCCTACATTTACAGCGAGTTGCTGCCCGACCGCGCCGAAGCCAAAAAACTCGATAATAAACTCTACACCTGCTCCACCATCATGTTCTACTGGGGTGTGGACAAGCAATACGAACAGATCGCCCATCACAACGTCTTCCTTGGCGGCGACTACAAAGCTTCATTCGACCAGATCTTTGAAGACCATACTTTGCCTGAAATCCCATCGTTCTATGTGCATGCACCCGCCCGCACCGATGCCGCCGCCGCTCCCAAAGGACAGGACACCCTCTACGTGCTCGTACCAGTTGGACACCTGAGTGAACGCACCTCACAAGATTGGGACGCGCTCGTCAACCGTGCCCGCGAAACCGTCTTCGCCCGCCTCGAAAAAGAGATGGGCATCACCGACCTCAAGGAGCACATCAAGTTTGAGATCGTGTACCAGCCCAAAGTCTGGAAAGAGCGCTTCAACCTTGTTAAGGGAGCCGCGTTCGGTCTGAGTCACAATTTCTGGCAGGTTGGGTATCTGCGTCCGCATAACCGTCACGCCAAATACAAGAATATGTATTTTGCAGGTGCCTCCACGCATCCGGGTACCGGGCTTCCCATCGTCCTTCTCTCTGCCCGTCTAACCACCGAAAGAATATTAAAAGAAAGTAGTACAATAGTTGTGCAAAAGGTTGCCAAAGCTACCTTAAATCCAGCATAATGAGGAAGTCAAATGCTAAGCAAATCCCCAGCTTTTAACTTAAAAGCCGTACTTCATGAAACCGGTCTGGCCGCAGATACCCTGCGCGCCTGGGAGCGCCGTTATGGTGTGCCGTCTCCCCAGCGCACAGCCGGCGGTCACCGCCTGTATTCACAGTACGATATCGAAACCATCAAATGGCTCATCGCCAGACAGGCTGAGGGATTATCCATCTCACGCGCGGTGGATCTGTGGAATGAACAGATCGCATCCGGCATCGACCCGCTGGCTGCACTTGCCCCAATTGGCATGTCATCCATCCAGACCCTCCCCATCAGTGCCGACACCAACCTGGACTCCATACGTGCCGAGTGGATAAATGCCTGCATGAACTTCAACGAAACCCAGGCAGAGCAAGCGCTAAATAAAGCGTTCTCCATTCTTCCGGTTGAAGCAGTTTGTCTGGATGTGCTGCAAAAAGGCATGTCTGAGATCGGCATGCTTTGGTATGAAAATCGCGCCTCTGTGCAACAGGAACATTTTGCCTCCGGTCTTGCCATGCGCCGCCTGGATGCGCTCCTGAGTGCATCCCCCGCCCCCACACGTCCACAAACGATCTTGGTGGGATGCCCCCCCGGCGAATGGCATACCTTCACGCCTCTATTGATTTCCCTGCTTCTGCGCCGCCGTGGATTGAATGTCATCTACCTCGGCGCTAATGTACCCGCAGACCGCTTCGCTGAAACAGCGCTAAAGGTCAAAGCAGACCTGGTCGTTCTAGTGGCACAAACTTTGATCACTGCTGCAGCCTTACAACATACTGCCCTTTCACTCAGCACACAAAAAGTGCAGGTCTGTTACGGTGGACGTATTTTTAGCATTCGTCAGGATATCACCAATCACATTCCCGGGCACTTCCTTGGAAAATCCCTCGAACCGTCCGTTCAGGAAGTGGAACAACTCCTCAAAACCAGGGAGAAGCCGAAAGAGCTTAAGAATGTCTCGCAAGAATATCTGGCAGCCTTGCATGCCTTTCAATCAAAACGCAGCCGTATTGAGAGCACTATCAAGGAACGCATTCAACCGCTGAACATTGCTCCCGAAAATTTGAATACCGGCATCCACTTCCTCGGCGACAACATCGCAGCCGCCTTGCAGTTTGGCAGCCTTGACCACCTTTCAGAAGAAATGGAATGGCTCAAAGTCCTCCTGCAGGCGCACGCCCGTCCGCCTGAGGAACTCCAATATTTCATGGAAACCTATTCACAAGCTGTGGACGAGCAGATCAATGGGCAGGGCGAGCCGATCAAAAAATGGCTGCATAAGTATGCAGCGGAAAGAATCTGAACCATGTCTTTCGTGTCGCTGTGACAGCCGGTCTCGACCATTTTCTCTATCCACACAACCCGGCGACAAAAATTCCTACAGAAGAATACATGGCACGCACTTGTGTGTTCTTCTGTAGGTTCCCTAAAAATAACCTGTCCAATCTCCAAAATAGCATGAACAACACAGAGTAAACCTTTGTGTAGTTTCGTGCGACTTGTGACGAAAAGGAAACTATGAACAAACGCTTACTCTCAATCATTTTGATCGTTTTCATTGACCTGCTCGGCTTTAGCCTGATCCTGCCGCTTCTGCCTTACTATGCAGAAAAATACGGCGCAACCCAATTCGTGACCGGCTTGCTCGTCGCCTCGTACGCCGCCATGCAATTGATCGGCGCTCCCTTGCTGGGACGTCTCTCTGACCGCTACGGACGACGCCCCGTTCTATTGGCTTCTGTCTTTGGGACATTCCTCGGGTTCCTCCTGCTCGGTTTTGCAGACGAGATCGGCACCGCGATGGCAAATACGTTCAACCCGCAAGCCGCCAACATTTTCGTGCTGGGCATCCTCTTTGTCAGCCGCATGGTCGATGGGCTGACCGGCGGAAACCTGAGCGTGGCACAAGCCTACATCTCTGATGTGACCGACGCCCAGAACCGTTCAAAAGGCTTGGGTATGATCGGGGCGGCATTCGGCTTAGGCTTCATTATCGGACCTGCCACCGGCGGCATCTTGAGCCAATATGGGTATGCCATTCCTGGTTTTGTTGCGGCGGTGTTGTCTTTCTTCAACCTTGCGCTCATTTATTTCTGGCTGCCTGAATCATTGACCGAGGAAAAACGCGCCGAAATGCCGGAAAAGAAACCTGCAATTACTCTTGCAGCCTTGGGCAAAGCTCTGACCCGTCCGTTCACAGGCGCATTGCTCACCACCCGCTTCTTCTTTGGTCTGGCTTTTGCAATTTTCCAAACCGTGTTCTCGCTTTACGCCTTGCAAAAGTTCGACCTGCAAGCCCGCGACACAGGTTTCATCCTTACTTATGTTGGCGTGTTGGCAGTCATCGTACAAGGCTTCCTCATTGGTCGTATTACCAAGGCGTATCGCGAAGACTTGCTTATCCTGGTCAGCGGCATTTTGATGACCATTTCTCTGATCGGATGGGCACTGACCCCAAGTGTTTTCTGGCTTTTGGTGGTGCTCACCCCCACCGCACTTTCTGGCGGAATTCTCAATACACTACTCTCCTCCACTCTTACCAAAGCCGTACAACCCCAGGAAATCGGCGGCATCCTTGGTTTGGGTGCAGCCATTGAAAGCACCACTCGTATCTTTGCCCCGATCATCGGCGGATATTTACTGCAAGAATTTGGAACCTGGTCGCCGGGAGCATTCGGTGCAGTGCTGATGCTGGGTATTACTATCTTTATCTTCTACAGCATCTATAACCACCCCATTGCAAGCGAGATCCGTGCAAAGACGGTTCAACAAGCCGTCCCTGCATCACACGGAGATTAGAAGCAAACGTTCAAAATGCCACACGTAGCGATCATCGGCGCAGGCATTGGCGGGTTGACTGCCGCCGCACTTTTACTCAAGCAAGGCTGGCAGGTTACTGTACTCGAAGCCTCCACCTACCCCGGCGGGTGCGCAGCGACGTTCTATCATCAAGGCTACCGCTTCGACTCAGGTGCCACCATTGCTGGCGGATTCGATGCGAATGGTCCGCATACAAGACTGGCAGAAATACTCGGGCTCGAATGGAACGTCAACCCCGTGCGCGACGCCGCTTGGTCGGTACACTTGCCCGAAAAAACAGTTCATCAATACGTCTCGCCGCAACAATGGCGCGACGAGTACCTTACAAATTTTCCATATTCCGAACCGTTCTGGCGCATTCAAGAACATCTGGCAAAGATCACGTGGGATATTTCAACCCGTGACTTTCCCTTCCCGCCCGCAACATGGAGTGAAGCCTTGCGGCTCCCATTCGCCCTGCGGCTGGATACGCTGACCGCCACGCCTTACCTCACCCGCAAACTGCGCGGACTTCTCCCCAAAGAGATCGATGCGCACTTCAAAGCCTTCATCGACGCCCAATTACTCATCTCTGCCCAGGCGATCAGCGACGATGCCAATGCGCTCTACGGTTCAACAGTTTTAGACCTCCCCCGCCGCGGCGTTGTACATGCCAAGGCGGAATGGGCGGTATCGCGGAAGTACTTGTCAATTGGATCCAATCCAACGGAGGGCAGGTGTACTTCCGCCAACAGGTGACGCGGTTGGAAGTGAAAAACAATCGCGTCACCGCCGCGCACACCAACAAGGGTTTGCGTCTGGAAGCGGATACCTTCCTCGGCAACCTCACGCCCTGGGCGTTGGAAAAGCTTCTCGGCGAAGCCGCACCGACCAGCCTCCGGCACGAAGTGAAGCGGCGCGATCCGATGTGGGGCGCATTCGTCATGTATGTCGGGCTCGATGCGTCCATCATCCATCAAACCATCCACCATCATCAAGTGGTGATGGATGTGAACCAAAAATTGGGTGAGGGCAATTCGGTCTTCATATCGCTCTCGCCCCTGCACGACGAAAAGCGCGCTCCTCAAGGCATGCGCACCGCTACACTCTCTACACATACCCGCGTGCATGACTGGGATGGGCTCTACCATAAAAGTGAGCAGGCGTATGAAGAACGCAAGGCGCAATATGCCGAAAAATTATTGAACGCAGCCGAACGCGCCCTGCCCGGTTTTCGTAAAGCGGCAACCCTTATCATGCCGGGCACGCCGCATACGTACGAGTTTTTTACACGCCGTCCGCTCGGAATGGTGGGCGGCTTTCCGCAGACCTCACTATTCCAGGCACGAAGCCCGCGGACGGGTCTGCGAAATCTCTGGCTGGTGGGAGATAGCATCTTCCCCGGTCAATCCACTGCAGGCGTCACAATTGGCGCCATGCGGGTCGCAAAATTGGTAAACGAAAGGAACAAATAAAAATGGAACGAGATATCCTTGGTAGTTTCTACAACCGGCTTCTACCGATCTTCCCTCCACGAACAGAAGCCTTTTTGAAAAGCCTGACCTCCGAAAAATTGAAGCAGGTCACCTTCCGCTACATCTTCACCGTGGACGGCATGACCGAGATCAGCCACATGATCGAAGACCTCATCACCCAAAACCCCGGTGTGGCAGATCTGCACGTATCCTTTCAATATTTCTCACGCTTTGCAGACCAGCAGGAACGCTACTTCCGCGTCGCTGAAAATTCCACCGGCTTGTGGGTGTATGGCGTGCCCGATGCACAACTGCCTGAAATGCCGCGCACCATCGCTGTAGATACCAGCGGAACTCCGCTCGAAAATTACTGGTTCGTGATCGCCTACGGACCCGGCGTATGCGCCGCGCTGCTCGCTGAAGAGATCACCCCCAAAGACCGCCTGCCCGGCGAG
>JBAIYF010000301.1:0-1949 GCA_037916115.1 Anaerolineales bacterium | reverse complement strand
AGCCTGCTTTCAAAGAAGGCGGCACGGTCACGGCGGGCAATGCTTCGCAGATGTCGGATGGCGCTGCGGCGGTGATGGTCATGTCTGCAGAGAAGGCTCACGAGTTGGGACTCAAACCCTTGGCACGCTTCGTTGCCTTTGCCGTGGGCGGGGTTGCCCCCGAGTTAATGGGTATTGGTCCTGTAGCTGCCATCCCCAAGGTCTTGAAGACGGCAGGATTATCCCTCAACGATATTGACCTCTTCGAGTTGAACGAAGCCTTCGCGGCTCAGTCCCTCGCTGTGATGCAGACCCTCGAAATGGACCCGGAGAAGGTCAACGTCAACGGTGGCGCGATCGCCCTCGGGCATCCGCTTGGCTGCACTGGCTCGAAGCTCACCACCCAGCTTATTTACGAAATGGGGCGCCGCAAGTCCAAGTATGGCATGGTTACCATGTGCATCGGCGGCGGCATGGGCGCGGCAGCGATTTTTGAAAATTTGCAAAATTAAACTTTAGGGGCAGGGTCTCCCCGCCCCGTATAAAAATATAAAAGGAAACCTAACCAATGGCTCTCACGATCGAAACCCTTATGTCCAAAATGCCCGGCGCATTCATGCCTGAAAAGGCAGCCGGATTGGATGCAACCATCCAATTCAAGTTTACAGGCGATGAACCCGGCGAATGGTATGCCACCATCAAAGATGGCAAATGCGAAGTCTCAAAAGGGACGCACGCTTCCCCCAAGATGACCCTTACCGCCGACTCTAGCGATTACGTCAAGATCTTTACTGGCGAGATCGACGGCATGCAAGCCTTTATGCAGGGCAAGCTTAAACTTGCAGGTGATCTGAATCTGGCAATGAAGTTGACCCAGATGTTCAAGATCAAGTAATTTCAATTCACACGAATATATCTGTTGTAAAATACACCTGTCAATTGATGGGTGTATTTTATTTTGTATGCCTCCGTGTTCATTGTAAGCTGTTATGAATACAACATAAAAAATCTTATCGGAGAATAATATGGAATTTCCAATTTCTGCTATTGGCATCGTATCAGTATTGTGTTGTTTTGTACTACCGATTGTCGTTGCAATAGTTTGGATTTTTGTAGCACCCACGCCCGATAATATATTAAATCGTTTGTTTTGGAAGTCTCTTGAGCAGGAGGCAGACAACGAAAAGAAATTCAGAAATGCTCTGATACAGAGGGGCATTACAGCACCTGCAAACATTGTGTCGCTTCGATCTTTGGCACATTATAGAAAATTATCTGGCGGTCCATATCGAGTGCAAGTTGAGTTTGATGTAGAGGTTATGCCTGGGGGGCAGCCTTCTTTTCGATCTGTATTTCAACATTGGCTGCCAATCTCTGGGCGGAATGAGGCAGGAGAAGCGATTCGTAGGTTGGAAGCCGAACCACGAATTTGGGTGACTTTTGACCCTAGCGACCCTTCTCAAATCATTTTTGACCATTCTGATAGCGAACATGAACAAGTACTTGTCATTCGGGAGAAGGTAAAGAAACGAAATCATTTCATTGATATGGAGAAGGAGTCCATTCAAGTTCGCGAGACAGGAGAAGAAACGCTTGCCATAGTTCTTGAGGTTGAAGAACTTGGCGTGGAAGATGAGAAGGAAAAGAGAGAGGGAAAGGCAGTAAGGATTAAGTTCAAGGTGACGCCGCAAACTGGCGCCGATTTTGAGTCTGAGACCTTTGCCATGGTTGCGCATGAATCCTTGCCGAAATTCCGTACGGGCACCCAGGTCTATGTAAAACTCGACCCACGGAAACCGGAGGTTTCCGCGTTGATGCGATTGGCATCTCAGTGAACCTGCTCCTGGTATCACTTTCAACTCAATAATAAATATCCTGTAAAATACACCCAGTTCAGACTGAGTGTATTTTTTCATCCGGAGCTTCACATGGATAACGCGATTTTGTGGACCGTAATTTGTACTGTGGGT
>JBAIYF010000300.1:0-2127 GCA_037916115.1 Anaerolineales bacterium | reverse complement strand
ATTTGTGTTTGAGCCATGTACTGTTCCAAATTCTTTTTGATTTATGAAATACATTTTACACGAATTACGCACCACGTTTTACATGATCTGTAATTCGTGGTGCGTAACTACAAGACTGATGTTTTATTTAACTAACCATCTAGCTAACTAACTATCCGACCAGCTCTTCCAGACGGTCAATATACCCTTCCATGACCTTGAAGGTTTCTTCAACAGCCTTGGGTTTGGTCAGGTCGACACCTGCCTTCTTCAGCACATCCAACGGATACTTCGATGAGCCAGACTTGAGGAAGCCTAAATAATCTTCTGCCGCGTTTGGTTCACCGCGCAAGATGCGTCCGGAGAGTGCATGTGCACCCGAAATTCCGGTGGCATATTGATACACATAGTAATCCGCAAATAGATGACTGAACGTCGACCACACCATACCCACACGCGGACGGTCGATCTTGACCTTGGGACCAAATCCTTCTGTGAACAGGTCTGCCATCAAGTTCTGCATCGAGTCGGCGGTGAGCGGCTCACCGCGTTCGGCGCGTTGGTGCGTTTCCAGTTCGAAGCGAGCAAGGGTGGGCATCTGGAAGAAGTAGCGGAAGAAGTTCCCGCTCACGGCTTCTTCAATGAGGCTGATTAGGAAGTTCGGGTCTTTCACTGTCTTGAGAAGGTGCCCGCGCATCATGGCTTGATTGAAATTGGAAGCCACTTCTGCCACAAAGAGCGAATACCCGGAATATACAAAAGGCTGGTTCTTCCATGAAAGATAGGAATGCATGGAGTGACCAAGTTCATGCGCCAAAGTGCTCATCGAGCCGATGTCGTTCGTAAAGGACATCATAATGAAGGGATGCGTTTCCGGCGAACCATAAGAGAACGCACCATTCGTTTTGCCAGCATTGACGGTTGAGTCCACCCAGCGATCCTGAAGACATCCCTGCCGCAATGTGTTGACATAATCCTTTCCGAGTGGTGCAAGGCTGTCGCTAATATAATCCACCGCTTTTTCAAACGAGATCGGCGTGCTCTTCTTGGCAAGCGGCGCCCACACATCGTAATACTGAAAATCCTTTAATTTCAACGCTTTCCGTTTGATCTCGAAGTAACGGTGCCAGATCGGCAGTTTCTTCTTGAAGGTGTTGATCAGGTTATGGAACACTTCCTCAGGGATGTTGTTATTGAAAAGCGAAGCGGAAAGTGTGGAGTTGAACTTGCGTGCGCGCATGTTGAACACATTTGCGCTAATGGATGTGGAGAGATTGGTTGCCAGCGTGTTCTTGAACTCGACATGTTTGTCGTGATAATTATTGAAAGCAGTTTCTCGTACCTTGCGGTCGGGGTGTTCCAACAGGGTGGAATAGAAATTGCCCTGTGTGATCTCGATCTTTTTCCCCTTGCTATCCACTGCCGGGGCGAATTTGAAATCTGCATTGACCAACATGCTGGTGCTGTTCGAAGCGCCGCTGAATGGATCTGCCGCCATACCGAGGATTTCTTCCACCTCTGCAGAACGGACATGTGCTTGTTGGCGGAAAAGGTCGTCGAAACTTTGGCGATACACGGCGAGTTTGGGATTCTTTTTCATCCACGCATCGAGTTTTTTCATGCCGATTTTCAGCAGTTCAGGGTTTACGAATGCAGTTGCCGCACCCACCTGACCCGCCATGCCCTGGGCTTTTCCAGCCATGCCCGCCGCTTCCTGGTTGGTTGCATCCACAGCGTAGTTGAATTGCGCATACATGTAAACAGTATAGGTGCGCAGAGAAATGTCCTCAACAACCTTCAAACCCTTCAAAAGCATCTCGGGGCTTTCCCCAAGTTTGCCGGCGAAACGCCTCACCTTGGGCAGGTCCTTAATGATCGATTTCAGAGCAGCTTCCCATTGCTTCGGAGATTTGAAAACGCTTTCAGCATTCCATGTGTATTTTTTGTTCACTTGACTGCGTGAGGGGATTTTGGACATTGGCTTTTCCTTTTTCGTGAAGATGGAAGTATTTTACACATTTCCCATATCAATGGGAGGTACTGCAGGGTGGAATTGAACTGCAACTAGAATTAAAACCTAACGGGGCAGTGAAAAACAAATTCGCGCACCTGTTTCCGGCGCGCTCGAGTTGTTGCTTCCCTCCGCCC
>JBAIYF010000299.1:0-3805 GCA_037916115.1 Anaerolineales bacterium | reverse complement strand
CCTTGAGCCTGCGTGCGCGGACCTCAAGCGTTTCCATCCCCGGAACCTGGGGCTTCGGCTTATGGAACGATCCCTTTGGCATGTCACTTGGTTTTGGAGCGAATCGCTTTCGTCTGCCAACATTGCCAAACGCGGTCTGGTTTTTCGGCGCTTCAAAGGAAAATCATCTTTCGTTCAGTGACAAACCCGCCCAAGGCTTTCTCGCGCAGACGTTTCGCTCACCCAAGTTCAGTCCGCTGTTGATACCGGCAGGGCTTGCACTTCCCTTCTCACGCAAAGCAACGCGGAATTTGCTCGGCAAGGTCATCGCAGAGGACTCATCCGCTCTCGGGGTGGATATCACTCAATGGCATAGCTACAGGCTGGAGTGGAGTCAGAACCGTGTGGCTTGGTATGTGGATGAGGCTCAGGTGTTCGAGTCGCCGGTAAGTCCGAATCCGCCCCTAGGGCTAGTCATCTGGATCGATAATCAATACGCCGCATTCACGCCAGAAGGAAAGGTTTCGTTTGGGGTTTTGGAAGGCGGAGAAGAATGGCTGGAGATCGAAGACCTGGTGATGGTTTAAACAAAAAGAGGCTTCCCAAGTGGAAGCCTCTTTTTGTTTTGATAACTAGAACAGACCGGGCCAGAAATTCGGCAGGAAGCTCTTGAGCAGCGCGTCAATGATGAGACCAAGAATTAGGTAACCGCCAAACTTGCGGTTGTGCTGGAAGGCAAAACCGGAGAACCACACAGGCCAGGCGGGCCAACCTTCGGGAGCCTCAGCCGGTTTGGGTTTATTGAGCACGGCAATGAGCATCATGGCTTCCTTATAAGCAAGGAAGATGATGAGCATGGCAGGGGTGAAATAGCCGGTGAGCACCAAATAGACGGTGACAATGTAGATAAGCGCGATGGCGATCTGATCCACGCGGCGGGCATTCGCCTCACCCACACGGACCGGGAAGGTGCCCACGCCTTTTTCCTTGTCGGGATCGTGCTTGTCGATGTGTTTGGCAACATTGATGCTGGCAACGCTCAAGCCGAACGGAATACCCGCCACGACCACGTTCCAATTCCATATGCCAGAAAGCACAAAGTACACACCCGCGATCATGATCGGTCCCCAAATGAGGAAAATGGCAAACTCGCCCAAACCCCAATACTTAAAGGGATAGGTATAAGCGAGGAGCACCAAAGCGCCAAATGCGAAGAGTGAGATAGTGGTGGTGCTGAAACCTGTATAGAACAGGGCATACACACCAGCCAGCGTGGCAAGGAAGCCACTGACAATGAACCAACGGATGGAGGTTTTGTTATCCCAGAATTTCTGAACGAGTGGATGCACGCCGTATTGGGTGCGGAAGTAGTTATCCCTGTCCACACCGCGGTTATAGTCGGTGTAGTCATTAAGGATGTTGTTCGTGCCGTGGGCAATGAACAAACCCAACGTTACGATCAGGAAGGGTACCCACGAAGCCAGTGAAAAATAGCCGTCGCGGGCAGCGAGGATCCCTGCGATCACACAGGAATAAACTGTGACCAGCGTCACAGCAGAACGGGTGGCAATCAACCACTTTGAAACGACATCGAGAGCATCCCACTCTTTCTTGTCGTCCATCTTGATCAACTGCCAGGAGGCTTTACGCCACATGGAAAAATTGATGTTCATATACTCTCTCCTTGAGTAATTATAAAAACGGCTCAAGCCGTTATTGAGCGGAACGGATGCGATTATACAACCCTTTTGTGAAAAGTGGAACTTTCGAATCATATAACAACCATGCCTCTAATTCGTTGCGCATTTAGAACCCCAATTTTTTCGCTTCGTTCCAGAAAGCATCCATCTCTTCAAGGGTCATCTCGGAGAGATTTCTACCCTGCTTTTTAGCACCATTTTCCACATAAGCAAAGCGACGCTTGAACTTGATATTCGCCTCTCGAAGCGCCGACTCGGCATCCACACCACGCCAGCGAGCCAGGTTCACCAGCACGAAGAACAGGTCACCCAATTCCGCCTTGACTTCCTCAGGGTTTTCTGCGGTCTTCACCTCTTCGATCTCTTCACGGACCTTGTCCAGCACATTCTCAATTTCGGGCCAGTCAAAGCCGACACGAGCGGCACGGTCCTGATATTCCTGTGCCTGGCTTAGCGCGGGCAAAGCTGCCGGAACGCCATCAAGCATCCCTTTATCTTCTTTCTTTTTACTTCTTTCCTTCTCTTTTAACTTCTCCCAATTTTGTAACACTCCATCCACCCCATCGAGCTTCACGTCACCGAACACATGCGGATGCCGCCGTACGATCTTATCGTAGATATGCTTGTTCACCTCAGTAAAGGTAAATTCTTTGTCTTGATAGGCAATGGTGGAGTTCAACACGATCTGCAAAAGCAGGTCACCAAATTCCTCGCGCATGCCATCCACATCGTTGGCGTCCATTGCCGATAATGTTTCATAAGACTCTTCGAGTAAATGTTTGCGAAGCGTCTGGTGAGTCTGCTCCTTATCCCAGGGGCAGCCATCTGGAGCACGCAAGTGAGCCACAATCTCGGCAAAGGCTTCGAAGGATGTCCCCTCACCCAAAGATGGAATGAAAAGTGAAATGGGATAGGACACCCCCCCGCCTCCAAACTCATCCAGGCTTGTCTCTGTCACCCCCGCATTTCCCACCGCCGACAATTTATGGCTACCCGCATACACTGCAAGCAAGACCGTCCGCACTTGTTCAGCCATTTCCGCCGAGTCGATGTTGAGGATCAAGGTGTCTGCATCGGGTGGTGTGGGAGGATAATGCTTGAGCGAAAATTCCTGCGCATCGAGCAGAGTCAACTTTGAGGGCGGCGTGAGGCGCAGCATCTCAAAGATGGATGAAATTTGTGTAAGGTCCATAATTTCTCCTTAAAAACGTAATTGGTAATTCGTTTTGACGAATTACCAATTACACCATCCAATGTATCTGAATGGAAATTTTTTAACGCTTGGTGTAAGTTGGAGCCTTGCGGGCTTTCTTAAGACCGGGCTTCTTGCGTTCCTTGATGCGGGCATCGCGGGTGAGCAAACCCTTCTTGCGAAGAGCAGCTGTCCAGTCCGCATTCATGAGCTGCAGAGCGCGAGCCACACCGAGGCGCACAGCTTCGGTCTGACCAGCCACACCGCCGCCGTTGACCATGACGGTCACATCGTACTTGGCAGAAGCCTCACCCACCGCGCCAAAGGGGCGCATAATGTCTTCAACATCGCCGAAGCGAGAAAAGAAGACCTTGCCCTCTTTTTCGTTCACGGTGAATTTTCCGTTGCCTGCAGACACGCGCACGCGAGCAGTGCTTTCCTTGCGGCGTCCGATACCTTCAAAATACTGTGCCATAAGTTCTTCCTACCTTTTATTCCAAAGCCTTGAGTTTCTGAGCGCCATGGGGGTGTTCCGCGCCGCCGTAGATCTTAAGGCGCTTGAGCACAGCACGTCCCATGCGGTTGTGCGGGAGCATGCCCCACACCGCTTCGCGCAAAGCACGGTCGGGATATTGAGCAAGCTGGTCGCGCAAAGAAATAGCCTTCAAACCGCCGGGATAACCGGAGTGGCGATAATAGGTCTTGGAAGTGAGGCGTGACTCGGTTTTGGTACCGGTCACGGTCACATTCTGAGCATTGACCACCACTACAAAATCACCCATCTCCACGCCAGGCGTAAAGGTCGGCTTGTGCTTGCCAAGCAAAATGTGCGCAATGCGCGCAGCAAGACGCCCAAGGTTTTTGCCCTGCGCATCTACAAGTACCCAGTCGCGCTGAATTTCAGCGGCTTTCGGATAGTACGTCTTCTGTTGCA
>JBAIYF010000298.1:0-1719 GCA_037916115.1 Anaerolineales bacterium | reverse complement strand
GCAAGACTGATCGAACTGGGGCGGCAAAAATCGTTCATTACCCTCGATGATATTTTGCACTTCTTCCCTGAGGCTGAACAGGATGTTGAGCAGCTGGAAGAAGCATTTTCGGCACTCTTAAGCGCGGGTATCCCGTTCGTAGAAGAAAGCATCACCTCTGAGCCTACCGAAGATGAATTGGTGGCAGTAGAGGAAAGCGGCGAAGCAGAACCCGAACCCGACCTTGCTCTCGACGACTACCTTGCAAACATCGACACAGACGACACCATTGGTCTGTATCTAAAAGAAGTCAGCCGTGTACCGCTTCTCACCGCCACCGAGGAAGTACAACTCGCCCAGCGCATTGAGCGCGGACGCTCTGCCCGTGAGGAATTGGCTACCGGCAACGCCGCACCCAAGCGCCGCCTTGAGTTACGCCGCTTCATTGAGGACGGTTGGGCGGCTCGTGAACACTTGATCACTGCGAATTCCCGCCTTGTGATCTCGGTCGCCAAGAAATATATGGGGCGCGGTGTACCTTTCCTTGACTTGATCCAGGAAGGCAACATTGGTCTAATTCGTGCGACCAAGAAGTTCGACTACCGCCGCGGTCACAAGTTCTCGACGTACGCCACCTGGTGGATCCGCCAGGCGGTGACCCGTGCCATTGCTGATCAGGGACGCACCATCCGCGTACCGGTCCACATGGGTGACCAGATCAACAAACTATTGCGCGTTCAGCATCAGTTGACGCAGCGTCTCGGACGCGAACCCAGCGTGGAAGAACTCGCCGAAGCTCTGGATGTCCCCCCGAAAAAGGTCGAAAACATGATCCAAGTGGCGCGCCGTCCGCTCTCGTTGGAGACCCCAACTGATGATGAAGAGGATTCGGTGCTCGGCGACTTCATTGAAGACGACGAGGCTCCCCCGCCCGACGACACAGCCACCTACAACCTGTTGCGTGAGCATTTGGGCGAGGTGCTGAATGGGCTCCCGCCGCGCGAAGTGCGCATTTTGCAGCTCCGCTACGGTCTGCTGGATGGGCAAGCCTACACTCTCGAAGAAGTAGGTCGCAAGATGGGTGTCACCCGTGAGCGTGTCCGCCAGATCGAAGCCCAAGCGCTCAGCCGTTTGCGCCACCCGTCCATCCGCAGAAAACTGCGCGATTATTTGGGCGAGTAAGATTAAACAGAAAACAGCCTCCAAAACTTTCTTCGGAGGCTGTTTTCTGTTAAGATCCTTTTTATAAAAATCACCAAACGGTATAGTTTCGTTCCATCAAATCGTATAAGAGTCTTGCATGACATCCAAAAGCACCAATCTCTTTTTTGTTATTTTTCTGACCTTAATCGCACTGTTCATCCGCCTCCTGCCAGTACTTACAAACAGCTTCCCGTTAAATGATGGTGGGTTGTTTTACTCCATGATTCGTGACCTGCAAGAAAATCGTTTTGCCCTGCCATTTTTTACATCTTACAATCAGGCTCAATTACCGTATGCATATCCCCCGCTTTCTTTTTACATAGCCGGACTTATCTCCAGCATTTTTCTCATCACCCCGCTTGACCTTATACGCTTCCTGCCACCCATCATTAGCGTTTTTTCCATCCCGATTTTCTATTTACTTGCGAAAAGACTAACTGATGATCCGCTTCATGCTTTGTTTGGGGTTATGCTATTTTCATTCACGCCCATGGCATTCGAGTGGCAAGTTATGGGCGGTGGACTCACTCGCAGCCT
>JBAIYF010000297.1:0-2428 GCA_037916115.1 Anaerolineales bacterium | reverse complement strand
TCGTGCAATTCGCGACTGAGAGCAGCGCTTCGCTCTACCCCGGGCTTGGTCACTGCGAAAAGGACCAGTTCACTTCCCTTGACCTCATGGGGCACCCCGATCGCCGCCGCTTCGACAATTGCCTCATGCCGCACAAGGATCGACTCCACCTCAGCCGGTCCGAGCCGCTTGCCCGCAATCTTGATCGTATCGTCCGAACGCCCAAGGATGTACCACAGACCGTCTTCGTCAATGGCGGCAAAATCGCCGTGAACCCACACATTCTCCCAACGACTCCAATAGGTATCGAGATAACGCTGATTATCTCTCCAGAAGCCGCGTGTCATGCCGATCCACGACGCTTTGATGACCAGCTCGCCAACCGTATTCCGCACCGACTTTCCACTTTCATCTACAACGTCCGCATCCATGCCGGGGCAGGCAGCAGAGAAAGCACATGGCTTGAGCGGCAGAATGGGATTGCCCATCACAATGCCGCCGGAGATCTCCGTTCCGCCTGAGTAGTTGATGATCGGGATGCGCCCGCCGCCGACTTTTTCAAATAACCACATCCACGGCACCGGGTTCCACGGCTCGCCGGTGGAGGCAAAGCATTTCAATGATGAGAGGTCGTGCTTTTTGAATTGATCATCTCCGTGTGGAATGAGCGACCGAATTAGAGTCGGCGAAACGCCCATCTGGTTGATGCGATGCTTTTCTGCCAGTTCCCACAGTCGGTTCGGCGCGGGGAAGTCTGGTGCGCCATCGTATAAGAACAACGTTGCCCCAAGGATGAGACTGCCAAACACCAGCCACGGACCCATCATCCAGCCCATGTCGGTCATCCAATAGATCACGTCACCGGGGTGAACGTCCGTACCGAACGCCATATCCTGCGCCGCCTTAACCGGAAATCCGCAATGCGTGTGCAGTGCGCCCTTCGGCTTGCCCGTCGTGCCGGAGGTGTAGATCACCATCATTGCGTCTTCGGCAGATGTCTTCTCTGTTTCACATAATTCATTTTGAGAATCGACCAGTTCATGCCACCAGTGGTCTCGCCCCGCTTTCATCTTTACGTCCTGTCCGGTGCGCTTGAGTACGATCATGTGTTTCAAGGTGGAGATTTGCTCTGCCGCTTCATCCGCGATGGATTTCATCTCCACCGCTTTGCCGCGTCTGAATGCGCCGTCTGCGGCGAAGAGGGCTTTGGCGTCCGCGTCTGCCATACGTGAAACGATCGCCCCCGCACCATAGCCTGAGAACAACGGCAAAATGATGCTGCCGATCTTCGCAATGGCAAGCAGCGCCACCACGATCTCTGGTGTCATCGGCATGAAGATGCCAACCGCATCGCCTTTGCCTAATCCCAGTTTCTTGAGCGCATTGGCAGCTTTATTCACTTTCCTGTTCAAATCATCGTAGGTCAGTGTTTGAGTTGCCCCTTCTTCGCCTTCAAATAGGACGGCAGGTTTACTGCGCCATTCTGCATTTTTCGCCCATTTCTCTACACAGTTATGGACGATATTCATTCTTCCATCCACGCACCATACTGGCTTTTGGATGCCCTCGCTCAGGTCGACTACTTTTGAATAAGGCTCATAAAATTCGATGTTCAGGAATTTCAAAACCGCATCTGTGAACCATGCTATATCCCCGGTGGACCTATTCATCAATGCTTCGAAATCAGGCACTCCATGTTGCTTCATGAAGCGGGTCAGGTTCGCCTCTTCAATTTGTTTTGGGCTGGGTCTCCAAACGATTTCTCCGCCAAATGTGAATTGTTCGGTCATGAACTGCTCCTCATTAGATTGGTCTTCATCATTCTACCTTAAGCGCCCGGTAGTACGAATGGGATGTGTCGATCCTGATGGTCTTTCTGTATAATACGACTATTGCCAAAGAGGAGTCTGAGATGCCCGAAAACACCATGAGCCTGAAATTGATCAAATGTCCTTCCTGTGGAGGTCCCATTGACCCGCCCGGAAGGGAGAGTTCTGTTAAGTGTCCATATTGTGGCAGCGCGGTTGCCATCCCCGAGAATATGAGGAAAAAAGAAACAGAGAGCCGTTCTTCCTCGAACACGAACGTCATGTTCGGCGTGGACATGAACTCCATGCTTGGTTATAGTGCTCAATGGTCGCAAGTGGTGCAACTTGCACAGGAGGGGCGGAAAGAGGAAGCGGTTCAAAAATATTTGAGCTTTTCCAGCGTCAGCGAAGCGGATGCACGCCGCACGGTGGAAGGCTTGGCGAATTCACAGGTGGTGGATGTCAATGCGTATACAGCCAATGTGGCAAACGCCTATGCTCCCATGATCCAAAGTTATACGGATACCGCCAAAAAGATCACTGCGTGGTCGTTTGGTTTCAGTTGTTTGATCACCGCGGTCATTATTATTGTGACGCTTGTCATTGTTGGGGCAAGTCTTTGGGCGGCATTCAGTTCTTTT
>JBAIYF010000296.1:0-5009 GCA_037916115.1 Anaerolineales bacterium | reverse complement strand
GATAAATTGTGTTGATCACCGACTTTTGCACTTTCGGCAATCCAGAGCCGACGACGAGAATTGAACTCGTAACCGCCCGCTTACAAGGCGGGTGCTCTGCCGATTGAGCTACGTCGGCAAGTCAATAAGCGGACAGATTATACCAAAACAATTCAGAGCGTCAAGCGATTCCGACCACAATGAATTTAACATGGAAAACAAAAATTCACCCCTTGACATCAAAATCGGCATGATTTATTATTAGAACAAATATTCTAATATGAATGAAACTAATGAACTCGACCTCATGCTTAATGCATTGACAGAAATCATACAGGAAGAAAAAGCAAAGCAGACCACGGCTCAAACTCCGCCCACGCCTGATCTTCCAAATTTGAATGCAGTCTTTGCCCGGATCACTCCCCTACCGGAAGAAGCACTTTTTCTTGGCATGGCAAATGACGGGCTGCCAGTCTTGCTCAACTTGCAAGACCCTGTCCCCGGTCCGCTTTTGATCGCAGGCGATGGAGCCACTGGCAAGACACGTTTACTGAAAACCATTGCACGCGGCGCAGAACTTCTTCATTCACCCGAAGCGGTCAAGTATTGCATCATCTCAACCAAACCCGATGAATGGCAGGATTTTTACAAAAGCGAAAACAATCTGGGTATTTATAAAGCAGATGAAGAAAACTCAACAAAACTTTTGAGGTCACTGGCAGAATGGGCACATAACAACAAAGGAGAAGGACAATACGTTCTTTTACTCCTTGACGATCTCGAAGCTTTGACACAACTTGACCAACAAACCCAACAGCATCTTCGCTGGCTGCTCCTGCGTGGACCTAGCCGTCGTGTTTGGACATTCGCAACATTTGATTCTCAAAAAACCGAAACACAGCAGGAATGGCTCGAATTCTTTCATACCCGATTATTTGGATGCATTCGATCGCCAGAGAATGCAAAGCGGCTGTCTGGGAATACAACCTTGAGCCACCTGACCGCAGGCGAGGAATTTGCCATGCGTGATGGCAATGATCTGTTGAAGTTCTTACTGCCAAACATCGATTGAAAGGAACAAATATGCACACCGGACTTTTATGGTTTGACAACGACCCGCGTACAACGTTGAGCGTAAAAATTCAGAAAGCAATGGAGTACTACTTGAAGAAATTCGGGCGCAGACCCGACCTGTGCCTTGTTCACCCCAGCATGCTCGAAGCGAACCAAATCCAGATCGAACTTGGTAAATTGGTTGTACGTGCCTATCGCCCCATCACACCCGGTCATTTTTGGATTGGAACCGAAGACCAAAAACAACCCTCCCCCGTCAAGTAGAGATGTGATCCTTTCCTTTCGCCAGATCATATCTCCTTGGTTCCCTCCCGCAACTGGCATGCGGGAGGGATTTTTTATCCCATCGCAACCACAAAAGCAACCGCATGTTCCTTTGTGTGACTCAAACTGACCGACCATTGCGAAAGCCCCAATTCCTTCGCCAGCCGCTCCCCCTCTCCATGCAAAACCAGATACGGCGCCTTTCGCTCATCCGAGCGGACTTCAATCTCAAGCCAGCCTACATCACCAATACCGCACCCCAAAGCCTTTGCCGCGGCTTCCTTTGCAGCAAACCGTACCGCCAACGACTCGATCCGCCCGCCGCACTGCTCCTGCTCCAATTTTGTAAAAACACGGTTCAAAAAACGCTCACCATGCCGTTCGATCGAATCAGCGACACGATGAATTTCAACAAGATCAACACCAGTTCGGAGAGACATTTTTGAAAAATCAAGGCCCCGACGTGGCGATCACCAAACGATCAGGATTGATGTACCTGCGAGCCGCTTCCACCACATCATCGCGTGTAACGCTCCGTACCAATCCTTCATACCGTTGGTAATAATCCATACCAAGCTGATAGCGATGAATGTTGAGGATGGCACCGACCATACCGCCATTCGACTCGAACGAGAGCGGCAGCCGCCCAATATAGTTTGCCTGGTTGTCTGCCAGTTCTTGTTTGGTAACACCATGCTTCACAAAGCGCCGCAATTCCACATCGATCAGATCCAACGCCTTGTCCAAATTCTTCGGGTTCACCCCGGCACTCACCACCCAGCTTCCCGGCCCTGTACCGGCGCTCAGGCTCGAGTAAGCATAATATGCCAGCCCAGATTTCTCGCGGACCACATGACCAATCCGTCCCATCATGCCGAATTGACCCAGCACCGAATTTCCCAGCGATGCCGCCATAAAATCCGGGCTGGTACGATACGGTCCAAGAGTGCCAACAAGAAGATCAGACTGCGATTTCTCGCCAATGCGATGATGCTTGCGGATCATTCGTCTCACAGGCTTGTGCGGAGGAAGTACTGGCGGCTCTTTCTGACCCGGAACGGACCAGCCACCCAAAACCTTTTCCACCGCCTCAACCGCTTTCTTCGGCTGAATCGCTCCCACAATTCCAATGACCATGCCCCGAGGTCCGTAGTGGAGGCGATGAAAGTCACTTAAATCTTTGCGGGTTATGGACTGGATGGTTTCCTCATATCCATCCAACGGCTTTCCGTAAGGATGATCTGGGTAAAGATATTTATCAAAGAGCATGCCTGCCATGCTGGATGTATCCTGCTTACGCAGAGAGAGAATGGTCAGCAACTGTGTACGCAGACGTTCCAACTCGTTTTTGGGAAAAGTCGGGTGGAATAGCGCCTCGGAAATCAGCTTCAGTAGAAGCGGCAGGTCTTCAACCAGAGACTGCCCCCAAAAAGAGCTGTTATGAACCCCAGCATCAAAACCAAGGCTTGCCCCTGCGGTTTCAAGCTCGTTGAACATAGAGTCAAATGTATATCGCTGTGTACCGCGCATCAACATGCTGGCAGCAAATGCAGCGAGACCAAGTTTATCGTCTGTCTCGAAGATCGCACCAGCGGGCAGGTACCCACTGATGTTAATTGCCGGGCTGTTGAAGTTGGCACGCGCCAGGACTGTGATTCCGTTTGGCAGGACGGCTTGATAAATATCTTCCGGGCTGGGCAGGGAATTGGTAGGTTTCGCAGTCATTTTATGATGCCTTCCCTGTTGGAATGTATGTGCCTATGATGCGTTTGCCGGGCTGGAAGTATTTTTGCGCCACGCGCTGCACATCCTTTGGGGTGACCTTTGCCAGGTTATCCAGATAGGTCGTATAGAAACGGTAATCAGAGATCATGGAGGAATATCCCATCCAAAACGCCTGGTTGGTGATGTTTTCTGCACCGTAGGCAAATACCGCCCGCGCCTGCTTCACTGCACGCTCAATCTCAGAGATTGGCGCAGGCTTATCCTGCAATTTTTGGATCTCAGCATCCAAGGCTTTTATGGCAGGCTCCGGTTTTGTGTTTGGGAGGTGGACCAGAACAAAGCGATAGAGGAACGGGTCAATCGTAGACTCAGACCAGCCGGAAACATCCACCACAATATTCTTATCGACAAGAGCGCGATAGAGGCGACAGGTCTTATAAGAAAGTCCGTTGGCACCATTGAGCAGGCTTTCCAACACTTGCAGAGGAAAATAATCAGGATGGGTGGCGTTTGGGAAAGGATAAGCGATTTGTGTGAACATCGTCTCGCCAGGACCTTCGACCGTAAGGCGTGTTTCACCCTTACGCTCAGGTTCAGGGCGCACCAGCCGTGATGGAACTTTGCCTTTGGGAATCGGCTCAAATAATTCCCGAATGCGCTTTAGCATGGCTTTTGTTTCGAAATCACCCGCCACCGATAACACGGCGTTGTTCGGAACATAATAAGTGCGGTAATGAGTGTACAGGTCATCACGGGTGATGCTGTGCAGGTCTGCCATATCGCCGATGACATCATGCTGGTATGGGTGCACGCGAAACGAGGCATGCAGCATGGCTTCATTCAACTGGAACATCGGTTCATTTTCCGAGCCTTCACGTTCAGAGATGATGACCGTCCGTTCGGAGGCGACATCTTTTGGGGTGAACAGGCAGTTTGTCATGCGGTCCGCTTCGAGCCGCAGGGCAAGGTCTATTTTGGCGGCGGGCATGGTTTCAAAATAGCGGGTATTGTCGCGTGATGTGGCTGCATTCCAGCGCCCTCCTTCGCGGGAGATGTCCTTATCCAGCACCCCATTGGGGAATTTCTTTGTCCCTTTGAACATCATGTGTTCGGTCCAATGGGAGATGCCCGTTTTGCCGGTCGGCTCGTCACGCGAGCCGACTTTGTACCAGATCCACGATGAGATGATGGGGGCGGTATGTATCTCTTTCAGCATGACCTGCATGCCGTTCTTGAGCGTGACCTGCGTGATGGATTTACTCATTCAACTCCAGTCTTTTTCGACATTATTGGCAGACGGGCTGCCCATCCATATTGACCGCCTGCGGGGTGAGGAAACAATAAAGCGGCTTGATGACCTCTTGCAAGCCGACAAAGGGATCGCGTAATTGGGTATCTCTGAGAGGAATATTGACCGGAACGTTGAGGGTTACCGGTACCTGTTGGTCTACGGGGACGGTCAGGCTGAGGTTTACAGGCAGGGTTGTGCCCGCCGGAAGGACAATGGTGGTAGCGGCACGCGAGATATTCAAACCGCCTGTGTTGACCGTGACAAGTGCGTTCGTAATGGTCACATCCTGGCTGAGAACGACGTTGGTTTGCTGGTTGAGTTGCAGGTCGAACTTCACGGGAATCATCGCCTCGACGACCACATTGGTTTCGATGTTGGCACGTTCCATCTTTTCGAAGTTCTCGTACAAACCGCCGGGAAGGTTCACCACGCTGGGTCCGAGTGCCATGATCTGCGCCATATTCAGGCGCATACGATATACGCTGATGAGCAGGATCACAAGGACGATCATTACGATGATGTTGATGGTAAGGGTCAGCACACTTGCCGTCGTCCATAAACGTGGGCCCCAGGCGGGGTATCCGCTTTGGGGGGCAGGCTCAGGCTTGAGGTTCGGTTTTGAGGCGGTTTCTTTTTCCGGTTTAACGGGAGGAGGCGCGTCGGTTTTTTTCTTTTT
>JBAIYF010000295.1:0-4407 GCA_037916115.1 Anaerolineales bacterium | reverse complement strand
GGCTCGTCCTTTTTACAGGGGCAGGCATCTCCATTTACTTCCGTATCAAAGCCGACCGCGACTCGGGCGAAAGACTCTCCCGCAGCGCAGACGGCACACCGATGATGCTGGTCATCCGCATCTTTGGTTTGGTGCTCTGGCTTAGCCCCATCGTCTATCTGCTCAACCCACAGTGGATGGCATGGTCGAAGATCGGACTGCCCGAGTGGGTGCGTTGGTTCGGTTTTGGATTTGGGATCATCGTAGTTGGCTTGATCTACTGGCTGTTCATCAGCATTCAAAGCGGAATTACGCCTGTGAGCGCCACCCGCAAAAATCACAAACTCGTAACACATGGCATCTACCGCTGGGTACGACACCCGCTCTACTCTGTGGGGTCTTCACTCTACATCTCTTTTGGTTTGATGTCGAACAACTGGTTCATCATCCTATTGGCGGTGTTAGCTTTTATCGCCATGGCGATCCGCACACCAAAAGAAGAAGCAAACCTTATCGAAAAGTTCGGAGACGAATACCGCGAATACATGCAGCGGACAGGTAGATTTCTGCCGAAGTTTTTCTAAAAACCAAGAAGGCGGCAGTCACATTGAAAGTTACTGCCGCCTTCGGGAGAAAACAATGTTCCTCGAAATCTTTTTCAAGATCGCATTCTTCATCATCTTCTTCAGTTTTGCCTATGTGATGACTGCTTACTCAAAAAAGGCAAAAACCGGCAAAGAGGACAAAACCACACGTATGAAAATGCACAACGAAAACGAAGTTCCGCTTTTACTGAAATTGCGCACCATTTTCGGCGTTCCCTTTTACCTTGGTGTGCTAGTATGGATGTTCGCCCCGCGCTGGATGGAATGGTCAAATCTGCCCCTCCCCATCTGGCTGCGCTGGGTTGGGCTTGGGCTGGGCATCTTCGCCATTTGGCTGAACGCCTGGAGCCACAAGACTCTCAGCCAAAAACTCGGCGCAGACTTTGACCCCGCCATGCGCTTGCTGAAGATCCCTACCTTGGTGACGGAGGGTCCTTATGCACGGATGCGACACCCGATCTACCTTGCCTTTCTATTGATGCAGATCGCGGTTCTTTTCCTGACCTCGAACTGGCTCATCGGCTTCAGCGGAATCGCCATCATTATTTCAGTCATTGCCATTCGCGTGCCGGAAGAAGAAAAATTGCTCATTGAACAATTCGGCGACGAATATCGGAACTACAAAAAGATCTCCGGCACTTTAATTCCCAGATGAGAAGGACCCATGTATTACATAATCGCATTTCTTTTACTGCTTGTCCTTGTATTTACCCCCCGCATTGGCATTCTTTCGCTCTACCAAAACTACCGTACAAACCAAGCCCGCGAACAAATGGAAGATGCGCTAAAACACCTACTCGACCGTGAAAATCAGGGCAGGCACGCTACACCCGAATCGATCGGCGGCGCGTTGGACCTTTCACGCGACAAAGCTACCCTGCTGATCGAAAGCATGGAATCGCAGGGGCTGGTCGAGTCACGCGGCAGTCATGTACATCTCACCGCCCAAGGTGAACGCTGGGCAATTCATGTTGTGCGCGCACACCGTTTGTGGGAGCGCTACCTCGCCGACGAAGCCCGCATGCCGCTGAACCAGATCCATGGTGAAGCACAGAAGCGTGAGCACACGCTCACCGAAGCGCAACTAAACGAACTCGACGCAGCGCTCGGTCACCCCACACGCGACCCGCACGGTGACCCAATCCCTTCACGTGAGGGAAAACTAAATCGGGCGGAGGGAATGCCCATTACGGCGTGGCAGGCTGACCGTCCCGCTCGAATCGTTCACCTAGAGGATGAACCCGCCCTCGCCTATCAACAAATCCTGGCGGCAGGTCTGCGCCTCGGGCAAGACATCCGCATCATTGAAAAAACATCGAACCGCTATGTGTTGAGCGACGGCGAGACCGAATACAAACTCGCGCCTGCTGTGGCGGTGAATATCCACGTGGCGGCGCTGCCTGAAAGTGAAATGCTGAAGCGTGAAGCCATTCCGCTCTTTGAGTTGAATCACGACCAGCGCGGCGAGATCGTGACCCTCGACGAAGCTGTTCAAGGCTTCACCCGCCGCCGCTTTCTGGACCTGGGGCTGACACCTGGAACCGTGATCTACCCTGAGCTGAAAAATTTCTTCGGCGACCCACGTGCCTATCGCGTCCGCGGAACATTGATCGCATTACGAAAAGATCAAGCCGCGCAAATTTGGGTAAGAGCCATAAACGAGTAAACGAGAAAAGAGAACTTATCATGTCTAACAATAAAACCATCCTCCCTACCGAACACTGCGAGACCTGCCCCGCCTTTACGCAGCTCGAACAAATGGGTATCAAAGTAGGCGACTTTGACCGTGTCGTCGCGCTGGCAGGCAATCCGAACACCGGTAAATCCACGCTGTTTAATGCACTGACCGGACTCAAACAACATACCGGCAATTGGCCCGGCAAGACCGTCACACGTGCTGAAGGCGGTTTCGAATTCAACAAAATGCGCTACAAACTCGTAGACCTTCCCGGCACCTACTCGCTGCTATCCGCTTCACAAGATGAAGAAGTAGCGCGTGATTTTATTCTCTTTGGTCAACCAAACTGCACCATTGTTGTCACCGACGCCACCGCGCTCGAACGGAACTTAAATCTGGTAATGCAGGTCATGGAAATCACAGAGAATGTTGTGGTTGCCGTCAATCTCATGGATGAAGCCCGCCGAAAAGGCATTGAAGTGGACACCCGCTCACTCTCGCGCGACCTGGGCGTGCCCGCCATCCCTGTCACTGCCCGCACTGGCGAAGGCATTCACACATTACTCGGTGCCGTTGCCGAAGTGATCGAAGGCAAAGTAGAAACAAAGCCCTTGCGCGTGAATGGCACCCCTGAATTCCAGAATGCCGTCAATGAACTTGTACCAATGATCAAGCAGCTTGCTCCGGGCATCCCCAATGCACGCTGGCTGGCGATCCGTCTGTTGGATGGTGACGCCCGCGTTCAAAAAGCCATCACCAGCGGCGAGTTGAACGAGATCGTCTCGCGCCAATATCAACAAGACGTGCAATTCAGCAAGAAAATGTCCGTTGAAGGAAGGCAATAATCATGGAAAACATTACCCCTACCGATGTCCTTGCCAAGGCTGAGGCATTACGCAATAACCTCTCCACTGGCTTTCGTGATGAGATCGTCAAATCCCTCTACAGCGAAGCGGAAAAAATAGCCCATCGCGCAGTCAAAACTGCCGACGACAAAAAATACGACCTCGATCAAAAGATCGACCGGCTCGTTACTTCTCCCATCACGGGTCTTCCCATTATGCTGCTTCTGCTTGGCATCGTCATCTGGCTGACCGTCTCTGGCGCGAACGTGGTTTCTGAAGCCATTGCCACCGTACTCTTCAGTCTGGGTGATCTCGGACGAAACCTCTTCAACTCGATCGGCGCTCCGTGGTGGCTGACAGGCTTTATATGGGACGGTGTATATCTTGGTCTTGCATGGGTCATCAGCGTAATGCTGCCGCCCATGATGATCTTCTTCCCCGCCTTCACCTTCCTCGAAGACCTTGGCTACCTGCCCCGCGTCGCCTTCAACCTCGATTGGATGTTCAAAAAATCCGGCGCACACGGCAAACAATCCCTGACCATGGCAATGGGCTTTGGCTGTAATGCCGCAGGCGTAGTGGCGACGCGCATCATCGACTCGCCGCGCGAACGATTGATCGCCATCCTCACCAATAACTTCGTCCCATGCAACGGGCGCTTCCCAACTTTGATTATGCTTGCTACTGTTTTCGTAGCTTCAGCCTTCCCCGCAGCCTTGACCTCCTTCATCGCCGCCGGGACAGTTGTCGGCGTGGTCTTGATCGGCGTCGCCTTCACCTTTTTTACATCATGGGCACTTTCCCGCACCGTCCTCAAAGGCGAAGCCTCAGCATTCACACTTGAACTGCCGCCCTACCGCAAGCCGAATGTCGGACGCATCCTCTACACCTCCATCATTGACCGCACCATTTTCGTCCTTTGGCGCGCCATGCAAACCGCTGCCCCCGCAGGCGCGGTCATCTGGCTGCTGGCGAACATCCCCTACGGTGACGCCAACCTTGCCCGCGCCATTGCAGACTGGCTCAATCCGTTCGGCGTGCTGCTCGGGCTTGATGGCGTGATCTTACTTGCTTACATCATTGCCATCCCTGCAAATGAGATCGTCGTGCCGACCATGATGATGATGTATATGGGCGCTGGCATGATGATCGATGGTCCATCCTCCAATGCCGCCATCTTCGATCTGCTGGTCAATGGCAACGGCTGGACGATGCTTACCGCGGTCAACCTGATGCTGTTTGCTCTCCTTCATAATCCCTGTGCCACAACCATTGTGACCATCTATAAAGAGACAAAATC